>JBBTWV010000037.1:0-29363 GCA_038062615.1 Patescibacteria group bacterium
CTCCAGAAAGAGCTCGTATAATAGCCGGTTGGTCGGCTTCTTGGTCAATAGCTTGAGCCAGAGCAAAATCAACTCCAAGACTATTTACCAGGAGCAGTGCCAAGGACATAAGGCCAGTAATGTACAAAAACTGTTTGAGCGATTTGGTGAGTTTCATATGGAAAATATGAGATTAAAGTTTAAACTCTTTCGTGTAATTGTACCACAGAAGGCAGTCTATGATCAAGAGGCCTTCAGGTCAAAATGCTTCTCAAAATGAAATTGACGTAATATAAAACAATTTTTAATTACAGATCGCCAATTATTTTTACCTCCATCTCCAGACGAATTCCAAATTTTTCTAAAACTTTTTCTTGCGCCATTTTCCCCAGTTCAAAAATTTCCGCGGCGGTGGCTTGCCCTCTATTCATAAAAAAGTTTGCGTGTTTTGGGCTTATCTCCGCGTCTCCAACTTTCATGCCTTTTAATCCAGCTTGGTCAATGAGATATCCCGCTGGTTTTTCCGCCGAAGGATTTTTAAAGAACGATCCGGCGCTATACCCAATCGGCTGTTTACCGCGCCGAATCTCATCTATTTTTTTCATTTTTTCTTTTGATTGCGCAGACTCGCCTTTTGGTAACTCCAGAATCACTCGCATCACCAGCTCTTTGGATTTTTGCAGCGAGCTGCTGCGATATTTAAAAGTGAGTTCTTCTTTAGAAACTTCACGAATGCCATCACTCACATTAAATATGGTCGCGCTTATGAGAAAATGACTTACCTCTGTTCCGGGTATCCCAGCGTTGCCCCAAATGGCTGCCCCCACGCTTCCAGGCAATCCATAGAGAGGTTCAAGCCCAGTGAGGTTGTTTTCTACACTGGCCCGAATAATTTGCCCTAAGAGGACGCCGCTGTCGGAAATAATGCGGTTTCCCTCAATACGATATTCTTTTGTGAGATTTTTGATGATAAGACCTCGGAAACCTTTATCGGTAAACAAAATATTTGTACCGCGCCCGATAAGTTTATAAGGAATTCCATTTTCCTCAGCAAAGGTCGCCAAAGGAGGGAGCTCCTCGATGTTGGTGAGATCGTAAAAAAAATCAGCCGACCCGCCTACCCTGAATGTTGAGTGGTTATTGAGCGGTTCCTGCGTACGGATTCCAGGGAACTGTTCCTTGAGTTTTTGAAGTAGAGTCATTATGATCAGCCCTGCGATTTAGATAATGGCTTTATTCTACAGGCCGGTGTAGCTCAACGGTAGAGCAACTCTTTTGTAAAGAGAAGGTTGTCGGTTCAAATCCGACCACCGGCTCCATAACACAACCTTTATGTCTGTTTTAAACCAGTCGGAGATCGAAATTGTCCAAAATCTCGTAAAAAATGAGAACCGACAGTATACTGAGGCGGCACATGCGGAAATGATGCGGCGACAAATTCTGGCTTATGAATCAGCCGGAAAAAGAATGTTCTGGTTAACGGTTTTCATCGCCATTCTTGCTCTTTCAAATCTCGTGTTAGGAATTCTTCAATATTTGGGCAGGTAGCGAAGCGGTCAAACGCAACAGACTGTCAAAGGCAGCCCATAGGGGAAACCTTATGGTGAACATTCCGGGATAACGGTGAATGCTAAATTCGTTTCAACAACGAACATGCGAATACCGTGGGAACCCCATGAAAATGGGGGCGCCGTAGAGACTAGATACCGGAATACCTAAAGCCCGCCGCGGGCCATGGTAATGATATAGTCCACCCCTTTAGAAAACTAGAGGATACGTGAAATCTGTCGGCTCCGGCCTTCGGGGGTTCGAATCCCTCCCTGCCCACCAATGTTTACGCGAGGTTTCGCTCAGACTGGCAAAGCCAGATCCTCGCTCACCTCGTGGCCTCGCCGTGCTCGGCCTAACAAGGAAGAACTTATTTTATAACCGTAGTGGGATCTATTTCAGCAACTCCCCCACCAACCGGCTCACCGTCTGTCCGTCGGTTTTCCCTTTTACCTGAGCCAAAACTCTCCCCATCACTTTTCCAAAGTCAGCTTTTGAAGTCGCGCCGGTTTGTGTAATCACCTGGCTAATCACTTCTCGCACATCATCTTCGCTCATCTGCTCGGGTTGATATAATTTCAAAACAGCCAGTTCAGCCTCTTCCTTGGACGCCAAATCCACTCGCCCGCCTTTTTTGTACGCCACAATAGAATCTTTTCTCTGTTTCAGTTCACGCCCAATAATTTCCAAAACCTGCTCGTCGCTGGCCTCCCCTTTTTCTTTACCCGAGACCTCAAACTTCATAATGGCCGCTTTAAGAAGGCGCAAAACACTCATGGTGGTTTCTTCCTTAGCTTTCATGGCAGTAAGAAGGGCGGCGTTGATTTTAGCTTTAAGACTCATAAAATAATGGAGTTATTTTTTTAAACTTTCTTTATGGTTGCGCCCTATCGGGCGCATTAGTTGCTTAGCCTCCTCGCCGCTTGCTCGGTTTGATGCCTTAGCATCATCGCTGAGGCTCGGCCTAATGGCGGCTTGAGCTGCGGCTAATTTAGCGATCGGTATTCTATAGGCCGAACAACTTACATAGTTCAGTCCAATTTGATGGCAGAATTCCACGGATTTTGATTCCCCGCCATGTTCACCGCAGATTCCAATTTCTAAGTCCGGTTTTACCTCTCGGCCTCGTTTCACGCAAAGTTTCATGAGTTCTCCAACGCCTTTTTGGTCAATGGTTTCCGTTGGATCGCGTGCCATCAAGCCTTGTTCAAGATAATGATTAAGGAACTTACCGGCATCGTCGCGAGAGAATCCAAAAGTCATTTGTGTCAGATCGTTGGTTCCAAATGAAAAGAAGTCAGCATAAGGTGCAATTTCATCGGCGGTAAGACAGGCCCGAGGCAGTTCAATCATCGTTCCAATTTTTATCTCAAAAGTGATTTTTGTGCCGTATGATGCAATAACTTTTTCAATAAGGCCTCGAAGCATCTTCAACTCACTCGGCATTCCAATAAATGGTATCTCAATTTCTGGATGAACCTTTATGCCTTTTTTCTGAGCCTCAATAGCGGCTTCCACAATGGCCTGGACCTGTACCTCATAAATTTCAGGGTACGTTACGGCTAATCGGCATCCCCTATGCCCAAGCATTGGATTGACCTCATGCAGACTATCAATGACCTGTTTTAATTCTTGGATAGTCACCTTCATCGTCTGTGCCAGTTCTTCAATCTGCGCTTGGGTAGTCGGAAGGAACTCATGGAGAGGCGGATCAAGCAAGCGGATAGTAACGGAATATCCATCCATAACCTTAAAGATGCCGAGGAAGTCAGATTTTTGATGAGGCAAAAGCTTTGCCAGAGCTTTTTTTCTTCCCACTACGTCTTTTGCCAAGATCATTTCTCGTATCTGCGGAATGCGCTCTTCATCAAAGAACATGTGCTCAGTGCGGCAAAGACCAATGCCCTCGGCACCAAAACCTCTTGCGATCTCCGCATCCTGCGGCGTATCGGCATTGGCACGGACTTTAAGCTTTCTGAGCCCGTCCACCCACTTCATCAGAGTTATAAATTCAGGGGTAATGGCCGGCTGTTCTAATTCGGCCTTACCAAGGAAAACTTCTCCGGTTGAACCATTAAGCGTAATGATGTCACCTTCTCTAATAATAGTATCACCGCAAATAATCACCTTCCGTTGGGTATCTATGTGTATAGTCGAACATCCAGCAGCGCATGGCTTTCCCATCCCACGGCATACCACGGCTGCGTGGGAGGTCATTCCACCCATAGAAGTCAGAATTCCCTTCGCCGAAAACATTCCCTGAATATCCTCAGGAGAAGTTTCTCTTCTCACTAAAATAACTTTCTCCGTATTGTCGGTCCAGTGGCAGGCATCTTCAGCGCTAAAAACAACTTTACCAACGGCCGCACCAGGAGACGCCGGGAGCCCTTTGCAAATAGCTTTACCTTTATAGGTTGATGAGATGGTTGGATGCAGGAGTTGGTTAAGCTGCTCCGGGTCAATTTGCATCAGTGCCTCACTTTGGCTAATCAACTTTTCCTTCACCATGTCCGTGGCGATTTTGATGGCAGACTGGATGCTTCTTTTTCCATTGCGGCTCTGTAAAATAAAAAGTTTTCCTTTTTCTACCGTAAACTCAATGTCCTGCATGTTTCGGTAATGTAATTCGAGTTTTTTCTGTATATCCAAAAGCTGTTTGTAGACTTGCGGCAGCACTTTTTTGAGCTGTTCGATTTTTTGCGGAGTTCTTATACCCGCCACCACGTCTTCTCCCTGAGCATTCATAAGGAACTCGCCATAAAATTCTTTTTCACCCGTGGAAGGATTCCGGGTAAACGCCACGCCCGTACCCGAGGTATTGCCCATGTTTCCAAAGACCATGCTCTGAATATTAACGGCCGTTCCAAGCAGGCCCGTTATTTTGTGAATTTTCCTATAAGCCTTGGCTCTCTGGCTGTTCCAGGAGTCAAAAACGGCTTCAATAGAAAGCCGCAACTGTTGCTTTGGCTCCTCAGGGAACTCCTTCTGGGTTTGTTTCTTGATCTCCTTCTTAAAAAGTCCAACGAGCTCTTTTAAATCTTCAGCGCCAAGCTCGGTATCCAACTTCACATCTCGTTTTTGCTTTATCTGCTGAATGATATGTTCAAAAACCTCATGCTCGGTGCCAAGCACTACTTCCCCAAACATGTTTACAAAACGTCTGTATGCATCATAACAAAATCGTTCGTTTTGAGTTTTTGCAATAAGACCCTGGATCGTTTCATCATTCAGTCCAAGATTTAAAATCGTATCCATCATCCCTGGCATAGAAATTTCCGCACCGGATCTCACTGAAACTAAAAGTGGATTTTTTTTGGAGCCAAACTCTTTACCCGTTTCTTTTTCAAGTCGAGCAAGATACCCTTCAAACTCACTCCAAAATCCATTTGGGTAGTCACCTTGTTCATGAAAGTAACGGCAAGCTTCGGTGCTCAGCGTGAAGCCTGGAGGCACCGGTAGTCCCAGCTTCGTCATATCCGCTAAAACTGCCCCCTTTCCTCCCAAAAGCGGCTTCATAGAGAAATCTCCCTGTGAGAAATCAAATATATACTGGGAACGTACTTCGCGGCTATGACGTTGGAGCTTCCGTTTTGGCATTATGGTTGCGCTTTTCAAGCGCATTATTCGCTTAGCCTCGCGACGACGGCTCGGCCTGGTTGGATAGGCAAGTTGCGGCATTGTGGATAGTCATTAAATGGCTCCCCGCACTTTTAATATTTCCTCAAGCCGTGAAAGCGCCGTAATAAAGGCGGCCATTCTCAGCGTAACCTTATATTTTTTCTGCGCTTCAGATACTCGCTGCCATGAAGCAACCATAATTACCTTTAAACGGTCTTGGACTTCTTCGCTGGGCCAGTAATAGTTCATCTGATTTTGAACCAACTCAAAATAACTTACGGTTACTCCTCCGGCATTTGCCAGAATATCGGGGATAACCATAATGCCGCGTTTTTCTAAAATATCATCGGCCTCAGCATTCACTGGACCATTTGCCAGCTCCAAAATCATTTTGGCATGGATATTCGCCGCATTTTTTTCGGTTACTTGGTTCTCAAGAGCCGAAAGAATAAGGACATCACATGGAATTTCCAGCAGCTCATCATTGGTTATGCGTTTGCACGTGGCGCCTTTAGAAACATGGTAATCCACGTCGCCATGAGCGACGGTGCATGCGTGCACAGAGCCCTTTTCCATTTTGCATTGGATGGCCTTTATAGCATGTATGCCGTCTTTGCAAAAAATGCCGCCCTGAGAATCAGAAACGGCTATCACTTTAAATCCTTCTTCATCAAGAATTCTAGCGGCATTACCACCCGCATTTCCAAAACCCTGAATCACTACCGTCGTGTTCTTGGGCAACATCTTCATCTTGGCCATGACTTGTTCCAGCACAAAATATCCTCCGCGGGCTGTAGCCTTATCACGGCCTAATGACCCGCCGTATGAAAGCGGTTTTCCTGTGACTACCCCAACGCGATTCGTCCCGGTAACTTTTGAGTACTCATCGGCTATCCATGCCATGATCTGCCCATCGGTGTTCACATCAGGTGCAGGGACATCCAGCTCTGGCCCAATGAACGGTGCAATCTGGTCGGTGTATTTTCTGGTGAGTCGCTCAAGCTCTCCAGCAGAGAGCTCTTTAGGATCAACAATAATTCCGCCCTTGCCTCCCCCAAGCGGTAAGCCCACCACCGAACATTTAAATGTCATGAGGGTAGCAAGCGCTTTCACCTCTTCCATATCCACATTGGGATGGTAGCGAATTCCCCCCTTGTATGGGCCAGGAAGGTTGCAATGTTGTACACGGAATCCTCGGAATACTTTTATAGCCCCATTATCCATTTTTACTGGAATGCTCACTTCGATAATCCTGTTTGGATTACTCAAAATTTGCTTGGCATTAAGATCCAGCTTCATCAACCTCGCCGCTTTCTCAATAAGATTGAGGGTATTTTGAAAAAAAGTCATAATGTACAAATTTTAAAAAAGCGCTGGAAGTATAAACCCTCCCAGTGAAACGATCAATTGTCCGATAAAACCAGAGAATAATGGCACGGTTAGGTTGTCATCCAGCTTTTGGGTAAGCATTTCAACCATGCTGGCGGTAATGGCCATGGGAAGAAAAATCTCAGGATAATCGGGAAGAATAAGGTAGCTCATTATAATATTCACAATGAGTCCGCTAAGGGTGCCAACATATGATTTATTCCTGAAAATTTTAGTCGTTCCAAATGCCATTCCCATAATGGCGGCTGCTAAATCTCCAACAGTTGTAAAGAGGAGGGCAAGCAAGGCGATTGGATAATCAAAGGCCGCAAATACGATGATCGTTGAGATAACCAAAAAAATCGCTCCCGTGACGTTGTCCCGCTCGTGCTTACGCAGGTTGAGTAGACGAAAAAAAGTATTGTTAATTTGGTGGCTAATCGGGGTTTTATAATCCACCCGAATGAATTCTATCGCTAGGAGGAGCAGCAAAAATCCCGTGAGAGCTAGTACGCCTGTCCTGGGTGAAAAAGTGAAATGCAAAAACGTGTACCCGCCAATAATGAAGAGTTCACTTAAATGTACCGATTTCCTAAGGAGTTCTTTTGAAAATGGAGACATAATCATTTCGGCTCACTACCACGGCTTCCACCACTTCTTCTTCGGCGCCTCGATCATTTTTATGTGGCTTTCCAGTGAAAATATTCGGTCCTGGAATGTTTTGATAAGTTGAAAGAAATTTTCTTTGTCCCGTTGGTTCTGTTCAATGAGCTGCTGCATAGTCATCCCAAACCTTTCTAGCTCAGCCTTGAATACCTCTTGAAAATGAGCATCCAGAGGTCGGTGTTCGCGAGATGTTTCTTGTATAGTCGCCTCGGCTTGATGAATCGGATGAGTAGCCTGATCCATGAAGCCCAAAAGCGATTCTTTAATAATCAAATAATTGAATCCCTGAGGCGTTTTTTGGCGCTTTACCGATATTTTTTTTTGCTTAATCATCCGACGAATAGTCTGGATGGACTTGCCCGAAACATCGGCTGCTTCATGGATTGTGATAAGTTGCATGATTCATGAATAATCAAATCGAGTTAATTAGACAAGCGATAAGTCAAAAAATATCTGGCGCGGATACACAAATATGTTTTGTTAAACTCCCGTGTTTTTGCAAGATAATTTGATTTTGTTTTGGGTTATCTGTTAAATAATAGCGCGTTCGATGTTTGGGTCGGTAGCTCAGTTGGTAGAGCAACAGCCTTTTAAGCTGATGGTCGCGGGTTCGATCCCCGCCCGACCCACCAGAACACAAGCGAATCCTAAAATAATCCGTGAGCGCTCCCTGTCATGTCATGCTAAGGCTAGATGCCGCATCAAGCGGATGCGGCGAAGCGAACGGTTTATTTTAGCGATGAGCGCAGTGTTCCTATGCAAAAAAGTGCGCTCGCAAAAAGGAAGAATTTATTTATACAGCGTAAATAACCGTAGCCATTTGAAAAAAGCTTTGTCTTACGCAACTTCTTCCCTTTTATTAAACAAACTGGCTACCAAAAAACAAACGGCAGGCAGCGCAAACCAAAAATTATAATTATCAATCATCATCTTCACCATTTCTGACTCGTTGTACGCTGCGGCAAGGGTGTTATTGACCATGCTCACGTTGCCACCTACGAATGAAGCCCCAGACACGTATACCAGCAGCGTGCTCACCACGAGCCCTGCACTGAGAAAGCCAAAAATAAGATTCATAATAACTCCAATGGTTCCGCCTCTCCTCAGGCTCCCGTGAATTTCAAATCCGCCTTTCATAGAAATAATCACAATAGCCGTTATAAAAACCACAATTTTTACCAAGATCATCGTTTTGTCCTCGCTGCCGATGCCAAAAAACTTCAAAAATTGCACCATTTGTTGTGAAGAAAGCACGTACTGTTTAAACAAATTACCAATGCCATCAGCCGTTAAAATCGCGATGTAGCTGCCAATAATTACCTTCAGAGTGCTGGATTTTCCAATAATAAAACTATAGGCGATAATAACCGCAAAGACGACGATCACGAATAAGTCCCAAGATAATTTCAGCATAAATGATTTATTGGAATTTATCTTACCCTCATCTTTTTAACAGAGCAACTGATTGCCTTATTCGCCCATCATCCGTTTTATAAATCCTTTTTCTTCTTCTTTTACTTCGATGTGTGCTTCTTTAGCTAATTCTTTGTATAGTTCTTGTTCTCGCTTCGTAAGTTTTTCCGGGATTTGAATATCAACGGTAACATAATGATCGCCGCGCGATTCCCCTCTCAACTTCTGAACGCCATAATTTTTTAGTCTAAATATTTTTCCCGATTCGGTTCCGCCGGGAATCTTCATGGCTACTCGCCCATGAATAGTCTCTATGTTTGCAGTATCGCCAAGAACGGCTTGTACAAGATGTATTTTCTGGGTTGAGTAGACGTCCGATCCTTTGCGCTCAAAAAGTTTATGAGGACTCACTTGGACCTGCACATACAAATCTCCAACCTCTCCTCCCCTCGCCCCTTGATGGCCTTTTCCGGTTATACGGATTGATGACCCGTCCTGTATACCCGCCGGTACCTTAACTCTTAATTTTTCGCTTATTCGCTGCCTCCCCGCCCCATGGCATATCGGGCATTTTTTTTCGGGTACTCGCCCATTGCCTGTGCATTCATCGCACACTCGACGGGTAGTCACCTGCCCCAAGATGGTGGCTCGCACACTGCGAATTTCTCCAGCTCCCTTGCAGGTGGAGCAGGTAATAATGGCTGCGCCTGGAGCTCCTCCGGTCCCCTTGCAGGCTGTACATTCGCCTATTCTTGAGATTTGAATCTCTTTTTCGGTTCCAAATGCGGCTTCTTCAAAACCAATGAGAATCCTTATGGCTTGGTCTTCTCCTGCGGCTGGTTCTGGAGTCCGATTGCTTCTTCCTCCTGTAAAAAAAGTCTCAAATATATCGGCAAAATTTTCTCCAAATCCCCCCATGCTCCCAAAATCAAAACCACCTGGGGACCCATGCCCCTGGTTGCTTCCGGTAAAGGCGTTTTCCCCATACTGATCATAACTTTGGCGTTTTTGTTTATCCGAAAGTATCTCATATGCGGTATTGACCTCTTTGAATTTATCTTCCGCTCCTTTTCCATCTTTGTTCCTGTCCGGGTGATACTTTTGGGCGAGTTTCCGGTAGGCACGTTTAATCTCATCTTCGCTGGCTGTTTTACTGATTCCTAAAATTTCGTAGAGATCCTTTGGCATACGCTTATTTGTTAGGAAAACTTCGCTCATCTCTGATGCAATCCATTCGCTTCGCCGCATCCGCTTGATGCGGCATCTAGCCTTGGCATGACATGTCCGTGAGCGCTCATGGTTTGCATCAGGATTCGCTCGTTTTCTATGGTACCGCGTATGGGATTTGAACCCATGATTTCCTCCGTGAGAGGGAGGCGTCCTAGGCCACTAGACGAACGCGGCTTACTGCACACCGAGTCTGTAAATGCCCGCACAGTATATAGTAGGGGCCTGCTTTTTTTCTAATTATAATATTATATAATGATTATAATATTTTGTCATCTTGATTTTAGAAACAAATAGTAGCGATTCCAGTTACAAATGGCGACTAGTTTATACTGGCAAAATGGCGTGTTTAACCTGTACCCGTGGAGAAGATCGGACTGCCAGCTTCCTCATGGTAAGGGCTAACCATATTGTATCGGTTGACTTCATTTAATTCCTTTGGTAGATTTTCCCCTGAAAATTATGCAGAAAGACCAGATTTCCTGATGTGTAAGAAGTTTCTGACGCTTGGAGTGCCTCACCGCCTCAGGCGTTTCTGTAATGAATGTTGTTCTTTAAAAACTCGCAAGTACATCTCTTACTTTCCTTACCTTCCTTTTTTATTCTCTTCAGGCCGAGCCTCAGCGAGGCTAAGCAAATAGTGCGCCTGAAGGGCGCAACCTTTTACATTCGTCCCGAACTTCTGTGCTGGATGAGGTCGACGTCAAACAGGAATCGGGAATCTCCGCTGGACAGCGGATCGCCTTTCCGGAGGCGCCTGTGCTAAGCAGGTACGACCGGAACCCTTTTAATACACTTATAATTATTTTTTAATAACTTCATTCTATGAATACGCGAAGTTTTCTGAGAATTCGGAAGTGGATCTCGATCCTCTCCATTCTCTCAATCCTTTCAAGTGTCCTCGCAGTCCCAACGGCAAGTGCCGCTGCTGCCGATGATTACGTGAAAGCTTTCCCGGATTGGGCTACAGAAGCCACCCAAACTCTCGTTGATGGAGGCTTCCGCGATACCAAACTCAAACCAGATGCTAACGGTAATGTTACTCGAGCCGCCGCATGTTATATGTTCGTCAAAATGTTCGGTGAAGATTCTGGTGTTGATCCAGCTGACATCGAAAATCCTTTCAGCGATGTACCAGACACGGAATGGTACGCTGACTCCGCCAAACTCTGCGCAAGCTTTGGTTGGATGGTTGGTAAAACCGATGACGAAGGCCAATACTTCATGGGAAACAAGCCATTCCTTCGTGAGGAATTCGGTACTGTTCTCTGGTCTATGGCTGGCAAACCAGACGTAGACGAATCTGTTCTTGATGACTTACCAGATGCTTCCTCGTTCTCTGAATGGGCTCTTAAAGGTAATGCCTTTGCCAAAGAACAAGGCCTTTTGCACGGTGGTGCCAAAGCAGATACTCAGGTTCCTGTCTCCAATGCGATGATGAATCTCATCGCCGTGAACTTCAACACTGCTGTATCCGAAGGAAATGTTGAACTTTCCTACGAACCAGTTGAGGAAGTAGGCGAGGAAGAGGAAGAGGAAGAAGAAACTCCTCCAGGTGAGGAAGAAGAAACTCCTCCAGGTGAGGAAGAAGAAACTCCTCCAGCTCCTCAAGCAGGTGCTCTTACGGTTGCTCTTGCAACAAGCACTCCAGCTTCCAAAACAATGAATCCAGGTGCCAATGGTGTTCCTCTGGCTTCCTTTACTTTCAGCGTGGGCGCAGATGAGGCTGTCTTGAGTGGTGTTGCTTTCCACCGTGTTGGTGGAGGTGCTCCAGCTGACTTTAGCGCGGTTACCCTTTACCAGGGCGAGACGCGCCTTAAAGCAGGCAAGACGATTTCTACAGACACCAATTTGGCTGAGTTTGCCGGTTTGAATCTCAAGATAACTCCAACTGCTCCAGTAACTTTGACACTCAAGGGTGACCTCATCACAACAGCTGCGGCCGCAAGTCCTCATGCTTTTGAGATTACCGGCACTTCTGCTGTAACAACAACAGCTGGCTCAGTAGTGGGTCTTCCAGTGGTTGGTAACACTATGACGATTGGAGGTGCCATCGTCGGCGCTGTTACAATTGCTCCAGTAAACACACTTTCTAAGCCAACACTTGGTGCTAAGGCTGTTGAAGTAAGCAACGTTAAGCTCACGGCTGGTGCCAACGATATCAGCTTCCGCCGTCTTTCTTTGACGCACGGAGGTACGATTTCCAGGTCCAACCTCGTGAACTTCAAACTCACGGACAACATTGATTCCACAAAGTTCCTCGCTTCTGCAGAGGCTCTTTCTGGTGATCTCCTTGTCTTTAACCTCACAACTCCATACACGGTTCCAAAGAACAACAACCGAAGCTTCCGCGTTTGGGCTGATGTTACCGGTGGTAAGACAGCTGACACGTTGGACTTCTATTTGGACGAAACTTCTGACTTGGACTCCATTGATACAACAGTTGGATATGGTGCTCGTGTAACAAACACTATGACAAAGGCTCTCGTGACCGACACTACCTTCCAAGGTGGAAAGATCACTTTGGCTGATAATGGTCCAGTTGCCCAAAACGTTGCGTCTAACCAGACCAACGTCCACTTGTTTGACTTTGCCCTCACTTCAGACAGAAACGTCACGGTGAAGGACTACTACTTGTGGTTAGAACAAACAGCATTTGACAATGCGGGCCCGGCCACTGGCACTGCAAAGGCTGGTGATAACAGCACTACTACCAGTGTCGCAAACGTTCCTGGTGATCTTGACGTCGGTAACATCTCCCCGGCTGGTGTTATTACCTTCCAGACAGATACCATTGATGATGGCCAAGCTACTGGAGACCTCGCCGTAGGTGATGTTATCAAATTTGTCATCCCTACAGTAACTGCCGGTACTGCAGGTACATACTATGGGAAAATACTCACGGTCGGCGCAAATTCCAGCGCGAATAACAGTACAGCTACTCTTATTTATCCAACTTCTGTTACTGCTGCGTCTGCACCTACATGGGTAGACGGTGGTTCTACACTCACAACAGCCGGTACAAACGATTTCGAAGAAGTATTTGATATCTACCTTGCTACTCGCGTAAAGAATCTCAAGCTCATCAACACGGATACACAAGGTACTATAGCTTCTGTAACAAATTCCACGTATCTCAACGTCTTCTCTGATGATTTTGACGTCATGTCTGGCAAGACGCTTAATCTCGCTTTCCTTGCTGATCTTGATTCCACACTCCCTGCCAATAACGCATTCAAGGGTGGTGTTGACTTCGCAGAAAGCAACTTCATCAAAGACCCAGATGCTAATGAGTTCATTGCTACTTCCGACGTCGTTGGTGGTAACACCTTCGGTAAGTCTATGACGGCGGTTGCGGCTTCTCTCACGGTATCTCGTGCTTCTACGCCAGTATCCGAAACCCATGTAAAAGGCCAAACAGGAGTGAACCTCCTTGGTCTCTCTATGAAGGCCGGTGATGGTGGAGATGTAAGAATTTCTAAAGTTGTCGTTCGCCTTGTTGCTGACGACGACAGTACATTCGACAATACTGGCTATGGTGATCTTGCTGCCAACACGGTTGTTGATTCAGCTGAACTCTACCGAGTGAATGCGGACAACACGGAGACAAAGGTTGGTACGACAGCCGGTTTGAGCCTCGTTGGCACAATTGGTGCCGCTGCTGGTTACTACAAGGCTGAATTTGCCAGCTTGAACTATAACCTTGCTAAGTCCGTTTCTGAAAAATGGTTAGTAAAGGTCAAGCTCAAGAACACAGTATCTTCAACAAATTATGTATCCGCTGATCTCATCCCGGGTGTTGATGTCGAAGCTCAGGACAAAGACGGCAACACGGTAACTCCTGTAAATGCTGCTGCTAGTCCAACTCTTGCAGTCGGTGACCTTGCTGTTGATACTTCTCCATCTGTTATGAAGACCATTGCTACTTCAGGTTCACTCACGGGTGTACAGGAAGGCAGCCCTGATCCAGCTCTCGTAGTTGGTGGTGCTACAGGTGTAACGCTAGCTAAGTACAAATTCAACACCCTCAACGAAGCTTTCACGGTAAGCAAACTTGATGTTGTTATTGATAGCAACAGTGACTTTACGGATGACGAATCTGATGACACGGGTACGAACAATGTAACAAGAGTGGGTGTCTCCTATGCTAAGAAAGATGGAACAACGGAGACGGTTGGTATGGGTCTCTCCTCTGGTAAGGCTTCATTCACCAACTTGAATATCTATGTTCCAAAAGATGGGAGTGCTGTTGTAAGCATTTTTGCTGACTTCAACACAACTGAACTTGGTGCAACTTCCGGTGGAACGGTCCGCTTGGGTCTCAACGAACGAAATACGGCCGCCACCAACAGCTTTGAGGCTATTGGTGAAGGTTCTACAGAAAAGAAGACAGTTACAGATCTTACGACGTACACCAACTCTTCTGCTGTGAACTCCGTTGTGCTCCGCAAGTCGGTTCCAACGGTCGCCAAGCTTTCTACAGCGGCTACAAAGTTGAACAATGGTCAAAACGATATTGCTGCTATCACGGTTGCGGCTGATGCTAAAGAGGCTGTAACACTCAAGAGATTGGCCTTTGAATACAGCTCCACAGCTACAATTACAGTAGGCACATTGGATCTTTACAGAAAAGTTGGAACGGGTTCTGAAACTAGCGTAACAAGCCAGGTTACCATCCGAAACCGCGCCGGTGTGAACTTGAAATCCGGTGGTACGAACCTCAATGCCAATGCGGCTACAACGGATACCATCTACGTTCAATGGGATAAGGCTGCTGCTGATCAGGAACCAATCTCTAAGGGTACAACGAACACCTATATCGTTAGAGCTACAGTTTCTGGCGCCGCCGCCAACACGAGTCTTTCTACGTACATCGCCGACGATACGACTCGCTATGTGGTCTCCACAGCCAGCTCCAGCGTAAACAAGCTGAGGGCAACTGAGGTTGTCACATCTCCAGAAGCAGTTGATGCTTCTACAAAGAACAACAGATCCGTTTGGTACTACGTTTACAACACGGCGTTATGTGATAACACTAACGTAAGAGGTTGTGTCTTCATGGACGTCAACGGTAACGGTTCCTACGATGTAGCTACCGATCCAGAGATCATTCTTGCTGCCGGTGTCACTACTGGTTTGACATCTGCTGCTATCATCCCAGGTACTCTCCGCGTCACAACCGATACGGTTGCTGGTGCATTCGCAGACTCCCTGGATGGTTTGTACTTTGATCTCTCGGGCGTAAGCGCCGCTAACGGAACTTACTCTGCAACAGATGACGTGGCCTTTGGTCTTGCTGCTGCTACAGGTGGTGTTAATGTGAATAACGCGGCGGTTGTCAACGACCTGAGATGGGCTCCATCTTCCAGCACGATCTATATTGATCGTAACGTAGGTGGCGGTACCAATGACACATACCAGGCCGCTAATGATGATAAGATTGCCGCTACCATCACTCTGCCGACGACGGCTCCAACGGCTGAAACAGAAGCTTATACCAGCAACTTCAACTTCATCTGGTCTGATAACTCTGCGGCCTCACACACCACGTCTACGGTAGACTGGACAAACGGTGTAGATGTAAGCAACTTGCCTACACAAACTCTGAGCTTGAGCTTCTAATTATTCGCTTCAACTCATTGTTGCTCTCTCGGTTGAGAACAAAAACACCCCGCATTCCAGCGGGGTGTTTTTGTATGTCATTGCTTCGTCGCCGGCCTCTGCGGGGCAGGCGACGAAGCAATCTACTCAACGAACCCACGCGGCCAGATTGCTTCGGTCGCTTTGCTCCCTCGCAATGACATCTGTTATAATCACTCTGTATGAAAAAGAATCTCCAATATTTTATTGCTGGTTTCCTTTTGGTGCTCATGGTTGGTATTGGTATTTGGGCCTACATGAAAAAGGCTTCTTATAATGTGGAGCTTCCACTTACACAGGAGCAAAGAGCGGAGTATCAATCAAAAATCGTTGCCATGGATCAAAAGCTCAAGGAGTCCCGCCAAAGAGGCGAGGAAAAACCGGACATTGATTATTTTATTGAGAAAGCCCGGTACCAAGAATACTTAGGCCACTACAGCGATGCCATTGATACCTTGCTGGATGCTCTCCGGTATTATCAGGTTACTTCGGCAGGTTGGAATAACTTAGCCAAACTTTATGACAAAGTAGGGGAGTACGCTTTGGCATCCCAGTTTTATAATAAGCTCCTTGATACTTTTAATATTGATCGCTATTACTACGAATTAGCATGGGACTATTATCATCTGGGAAAATTTGAAGATGCCCGCAACGCATATGGCCGCTATACCCAGCTTACCGGTGGTTATGATAATGAGCTCTATAAACTTCTTTACGCTCCTCAGCCCAAATAGTTATGATTTACAAGCATGTTAAAAATGGAGTTGTGGCTTTGGCCGTTTTTGCATCTTTCTTTTTAGGAAGTATGACGGTTTTTGCCGATGCAAATGTTTCACTTTTTATGACGACCTGGCAGAAATTTGCTCAAAATGAGGCATCTCCGGTTCTGCCTAATATTTTGATTACTGATGCCGGTGGCGGAAACATTACTCCTGCAAAAGGAGTTACCATTATGTTGCCTACAGATATAGACATTTTGTGGGACAAAACGGTGACTCAGTATGCCGTCAATGATGCTTTGGTAACGGTCACTTATAGCAAAAATCTGAGGAATGTCACGATCCCTGTGACGGCTACGTTTACCGCCGGGCAGTCTGTGATCGTGAGTGGTGCAAAACTTCGTATTTATTCACCAGGGAGCAGTTATCGTGATTTGAAGCTGGATATTAATGGTGACGGCGTTGCTGATGCAACTGGCGTTAATGGTGTGCAAATTGACGCTGATGTTTTAAAGAGTGACCAGCAAGCGCCTTTTCAGGTAGCCAATGTATCGCATGCGGTATCGGAAAAATCAGTTACGCTTACTTGGGAAAATCCTGTAGATCCGGATTATAACGGCTTGTTCATCACAAAAACACTCACACGCGGGGGAAAGACGACGCCGGAAGATATTGCTATTGATAAGCTGACAACCACCTATTCTGATGCGAATGTGCAAAAAGATGACGTGCTTGAATACTCATTGAAGACAAAAGATAATGTTGGGAATGTTGGTGAAGGGGTAAAAGTTACGCTCACGTTTGGCGCGACTCTGCCACCACCGGTTTTGACACCACCACCAGTGGTGACGCCGCCGGCTCCACCAGCAGAAGAAACCCCACCTTCGCCAGCGCCAGTCGTAATGCCGAGTATTACCGATTCACTCTCTGAAAGTGAAATAACGTCTCTTTTAGCGGCTTTTAAAGATATAGACGCTAACACGCCAAATCGAAAGCAAATCGCGTATTTGGTCAAAATTGGAGCTTTAAAAGGAGATAAGGCAGGACGACTTAGGCTTGATGCCAAGATGTCTTATGCGGCATTTGCGCAGATTGTTGTAAAAGCCTTTGCCGTAGAGGGTAAAGGTACGGCTTTGACGATCATGAAAAAACTTGGATACATTTTAAAGGCGACAAAGGCGAGCCGCTTTATTCCCAAAAAAAATGCTTTAAAAATTCTTTTGAAGGTGAAGGGGATTGATGCTGCTACGCAAAATATTACCGATATGAAATTGCTGAGGGGAACGCTTTTAAAAGGCGATCTTGTTCCCTGGATGATCGCTGTAGTGGATGCCCCATAGGTTCTCACGAATTTGCGAACTTGATGTCATTAGATTGCTTCGCTCGCAATGACAATAATCACTGCGGCGTTGGGATCGTATAATCACGGCAGCTTCCGGATTGGCGAAGCGTTTCTGCATCCCAGTCAGTAGGACCGACGCATGCGGTAACGCGTGCTCCCCATGAAGAGTTGAAGATGGCTTTTGCCGCATCGGTTCGATTTGCGAGATTTGGCGGAATATATTGGAAAAAGCGGCTTGTATAGGTGTCCGTAATGGCAATATTGCCGCAATTATTTAAGAAAATATCAACCACGTTTCCGCTGACATCTCGCAGGCGGATAGTGGGGAATTGATTGAGGGTCGTATTTCGGCAAGACATATTCTGCATAACGGCTTCACACACATCCCCGGGGGTGTCACCTCCGTTGGCATTTTGGTTTGTAGGCTCGTATGTATCCGGACAGTAATCATGGCAATCTAAAATTCCGTCATTATCGCGGTCACGGTCTACGGCACTACAAGAGCCGTAACTGCCGTTGGTGCAGAATTGAACTCCACCCGGATTGTTGCATATCGGAGATGAGCAGAATTGCATGAATTCTCCTCCTGTGGCAGGGTCAATGTCTACCTGCCATCGCAATCGTCATCCTGGCCGTTGCAAACTTCATTGGTGGCTCGTTCTGGGTGGGCTTGTGCGGGGCAGGTCACGATTCCGGTTTCCGGATTGCAAACGTACTCAGCAGACTCGCGGCAGACACCTAAACCGGCATGGCACGGGCCCATTCCGGGGAATTCTTCGTCCGTGTCACCATCGCAATCATCATCCAAGCCATTACACTCTTCGTCTGTGGGATCTCCTGCAACCGCACTACAGTCACCTCCTAGTTGGATGGTGCCGTTTCTTTGGCATTCGCTAATTCCTGGAGAACAAGGGCAACCGTTGTCCGTGGTTCCTTCGCAATCATCATCAGCATCATTACCGCAAATTTCATCGTGGGGAGTGCCGGGTGTGGCATTGCAATGGGCACCTTGTGGAAGAGTGCAGACCATGACGCCGGCGCGGTAGCAGTTTCCAATGCCCGCTTCGCATGGTTGGCCAATATTTTGCAGATCTTCGTCCGTGTTGCCATCACAATCATCGTCGCGTCCATTACATGTTTCTGTCCCAGGTTGGCCGGCGGTGGCGCTACAGCTGCCATCTTCTAAAATGACGCCTACATCGGTGCAAACGCCTGTTCCAGCGGCGCATGGGCAGCCGGTACCTTCGTCGGTGTTGCCGTCACAGTCGTCGTCTCGGTTGTTACAATCTTCTATGTTGGTGGGCTTTGCCGTGACACTACAGTGTGAGCCATTTTGAGGGTCGCAAATAATGACGCCTTCATTGAAACACTCGCCAATTCCGTCGCTGCAATAATTATTTTTTCCGGGAAAGTCTTCGTCGGTGTTGCCATCGCAATCATCATCGCGTCCGTTGCATGTTTCTAATTCCGGCTGGCCGACAGTGGCGTCGCAAGAGCCGCCGTCTTGAATGAATCCATGAGCTTCACAGCTACCTGTGCCGGTTGAACAAGGGCAACCTTCGTCGGCAGAGCCATCGCAGTCATCGTCTACATTATTGCACTCTTCGGCGCTTGGTAAAGTTTGGTGCCCGCAGTCTTCCCAGTGTCCGCCAACACAGCTTCGTGAACCCTCTATACAAGCCCCAATGCCGCGAGTTTCAGCCATTCCGGTATAGCAAGCCTCAACTTGGCCATGGATACACTCACAGCCGTTATCAATCGCACCGGTGCAGTCTTCGTCTTCATTATTGCCGCAAATTTCTTCTTGAGGTTGCCCGCCGGAAACACTGCACGAGCCGTCGAGCTGGATAAATCCATGTTGTTCGCAACTTCCAATGCCTGTGGAACATGGACAACCTTCATCGGTGTTGCCGTCGCAGTCGTCATCCTCTCCATTGCAGATTTCCGTACCGGGGAGGCCTTGTTGTTCACAGGCTCCAAAATGTCCGTCGGGGCAGGTTTGTATGCCATCATGGCAGACGCCTACGCCTCGGGTTTGGATGTCACCTTGATAACAACCCTGGGAATCACCAGGCGAGCACTCGCAACCATTATCAATATCACCGCTACAGTCATCATCAAGCCCGTTGCCGCAAATTTCTTCGGGGAGAGGATTGATGATAGGCGCATTGCAATAAATGCGGCCGGTTTGGCCGTCACATACGTAAACTCCGGAAGCGGAGCAAATACCGAGTTCGATTTCGCAAGATCCCATGCCGGTGAATTCTTCATCGGTGTCGCCATCGCAGTCATCATCTTGGCCGTTGCAAATTTCCAGATTGGGGACGCATGTAGGTTCTGGGGTTGCGGTGGGAGTAGGATCTCCAGTTGGAGTGGGTTCTGAAGTTCCACTCGGAGTTGGACCTACTGTCTCTGTTGGCGAAGGTGAAGGACTGGGGGCAACGGTGGCCGTAGGAGGTGTTGATGGCGTTGGTTCTTGGGTTGGAGTGGGTTTTGGCGTTGCACTTGGCGTTTGCGAAGGTACTGCGGTTTGAGTTGGGACCGTAGTTGCTGTGGGCAGTGGGGTGGAGGTAGCTGTTGCTGAAGGAGTAGAAGTTGGGGGGCGTGTGGCAGTAGGAGAGGGAGTGGCTGGCCCCGTTGGAGTAGGTGTAGCACTTGTAGGTGAAGGAGTCGGCGGTTGAGTTGGGGTCGGAGGTGGAGTTACCGGACGGGTCGGAGTAGGAGTAGAAGTTGGACGATGCGTAGGCGTGGGTGTTGGCGTGGAAGTTGGGCGCTGGGTTGCTGTGGAAGAGGGCGTGGGCGTTGGGCTAGGAGTCGAGGTTGGTGTTGCTGATGCTGTTGCCGTTGCAGTTGGCACAGCATCAAATTTTCCATTTCCTCTTGGCGCAACGACGTTCCCGCAAGCAGCCATCGCCATAAGGGAAAAAGCGGAGATGGTTTGCCGAATACCTCGCGGGAGATTTCCTAACTGGTTAGATCTTGGAGTGTACCCACGAGTTTTTTCGGCTGAACGAAGAGACATAGATTGCACCTTGAGTGAGTTTGAAAGGATGTTATTCTACAAGATAAAATGGCGGCAGGTCAACCCAATGTTTCACTTAAGGCTATCAATGAATTTTTCGATCTCTGCGCGGTTTTCTGGAGAAAGTTTGGAAGCTATTTGGGCTTCGCTCATGGCATGGTCAAGGTCACCGAGCTCCTTATAAAGCTGAGCGAGATTCATGTGATAACGGGGATTTTTTGGTTCCATGCTCGTGATATAAACATAGATATCTCGCGCGGATGAATAATATTCTGGAAACTCCGCCAGTAAATCACCCACTTGAACGAGAGACCGGCTGTACATGAGAACTCCCTGCGAAACGGCTTCCGCAAAAGCTTTTGCCGCAAGTTCTTTTTTGTCGGCGCGAAGAAGAAATCCTCCCAGGTACCATAGTGTTTCGGGACGGTGAGGAGAAAGACTTTGCGCTTTTGCGGCTAGCTCTACGCTTTTATCATAGTTTCCGGCTTGAAGATTTGCCTCAGCTCCTTCAACCAGAAATTGTTGCCTTAGCGGGAACCTTTCAATGAGCGATTCCCACAGAGAGACGGACTCTAAAGTGCGTTCTTTGGAATGGGTAAGCCGAACATAATCCACAAGGATGATCCCTAAGTGGGCCATGAGTTTGGTATTGGAGAATGTATTTTTGCGGAGCTCAGTGAGTTTTTTAATGAGCAGATCTTGAAATTTTTCCATATTTTTATCCGATGGATTTGCTTCGGCCAGATCATGAATATTTCTAGCGCTGATAATGAGGAGCTCCAGTTTATAGGGATCTTTCTCTGGTAAAAGCGCGTCCAGAAAATCCATTTTTTGAGTGTAGGCTTTTAAATCTGTTGGAACCAAAAAGAGAGATTTGCCAATCGTGTAATTGGTGGCGGCGGGAATGAGGGTGAAGCGGATCGTAGCTCCAGCAAATACAAGGAGAATGACCAACGCCGCCGCAGTGGTAACTCGGCGGGGCAACAAAGACCTATCGGTTGTTGAAAATTGAGTGGCGATGAAGGCGAAGCCCAAGAAAAGGGGAAGATAACTGGCCAGAGTATCCAGGGTGAAAAGATCTTGAAGTACAAAAGCCGCAAGAAATATCCCGCCAAGAACGAAGAATAGTTTTTGAGTAGGATTTTGGCGAATGGCTTTTATGAGTTGAAAAGCGAACAGGGCGAAAAGCGCCAGAGCTGAAAGTAAATTGATGATGCCGCCAGCCGTCAATTCATCAAAAATGATGTTATGCGCGCGGTCGCTCCAGGCTTCATAAGGGTTGTTATCAAAAAACTGCGGATCGTAATATTTCTCAAAAACTTTGGGATAACTTTCCCGACCCCAGCCGGTTAGCGGTTTTTCGAGGAAGCCTTTCCAGGAGATATTCCAGAGGATGAATCTGCTTTTAATGTTCGTGTCCGTGAGCGACCAGCTGGTAATTTTTGATAAAAATGGGCTTTGGGTTACGAATGAACTTTGGCGATTTGCCATGATAAAACCGAATCCCGCGATCATGAGGAGGCAGACGAGCCCGGCGATAAGAGCCCGGCGTTTTTTTTGTAAAATGATGTATCCGCAGAGTGAAAAAATGATGAGCGCAAAGGAGAGAAAAGCGGCGCGATTGCCGGTTAAGAGAATGACTGAGCTTAGCAGGAGCGCCGTTAAAAGCATAAGAATTTTTTCCTCGCGATTTTGAGATTTAACGTAGAACCAAACGGTGAGCGGAAGATGAAGGACAAGGTAGTTAGCTAAAAAGCCGGGGTTTCCAAAAGAGTACCTGGCAATAGCAATATTGGGGACGACGAGCAAAGCCAAATATTCAATACTCGCAATAATACTCACGATGATTGAAAAAATGGCGAGATGCTTTAGCCACTTTTTATTGTGAGCGAGCGAGACGACGATAATGAAGAAAAGATAAAAATGAAGGAGGTTCCAGAAGCCCGCCATGCGCTCTACGGAGCCTTCAAAACTTCGCATTGGGTCTGTGGATGTGAGGGTGAGAAGGCCTTGGATGATAAAAAAAGCTGTCATCCCTATGGTGAGCGGGTTCATTGGTGGGCGATGTTTTGGCTGTACCATGACGAGGATGAGAAAGGCCGCGGTGGCGATACTCACCATTACTTGAAAAAAGAAGGTGGCCGGAGTGATGTATGGGAAAACAAAGCTCATATGCCAAACAAGCGGCGAACCGAGTGCTGCCAATAAAGCAATTTGTACTATTTGAAGGAGCCGACTTTCAAGTTTTTCCATAAGATAATAGTTCAAGTGCCTTCTTTCCATGCGTGGGCATACGCATACTGCTCATGCGTGAGATGATCACAAGCAAGACCCAGCGCTTGAAGCTGAATACGCGCAATTTGTTCGTCAATTTCTGCCGGAAGCGTATAGACTTTGGGTGCTAGCGGATGTTTAGCACTTTGATTTTTTACGAGCCATTCACAAGCCAGCGCCTGTCCGCAAAATGAAAGTGACATGACCTCAGAAGGATGCCCCTCGGCGGCGGCAAGATTTACGAGCCGGCCTTGTGCCAGAAGAAAAATCGCCTTTTGGGTTTTGCCCGTGCCTAAGGTGAACTCCTCCACCTGTGGCCGAATGGTACGCTTGCTGTGCGCCATTTTTTCCAGTCCTTCCACGTCAATTTCTATATTAAAATGCCCGCTGTTAGCCAAAATTGCGCCAGATTTCATTTTGAGCATATGCGAAGTTTGAATCACAAACTTGCCGCCGGTAGCGGTAACAAAAACATCGCCAATCTTGCAGGCCTCACTCATTGGCATCAAGCGGTAACCATCCATAAATGCTTGGAGCGCGCGAACCGGATCCACTTCCGTCACGATAACTTGGCCGCCCATGCCTGCCGCGCGCAGAGCCATGCCTCGTCCACAATCGCCATAGCCGCTTACGACAATGATTTTTCCGGCAATCAAAATATTGGTGGCGCGCAAAACGCCATCCCATGTGGACTGTCCGGTTCCGTAATAGTTATCAAAAAGATGCTTGGTTTTGTTGTCGTTCACCGCCACCATAGGATATTTGAGGGCGTGATCAGCTTCCATAGCTTTTAGACGATTGATGCCGGTGGTGGTTTCTTCGCAACCTCCAATCATTTGAGAAATTAAATCCTTATGTTTGAGGTGAATTTCCGTGACGAGGTCACAGCCATCATCAATGGTTAGGTTTGGTTTGAATGCGATGACGGCTTTTATAAATTTATAGTAGTCCGTGCGATTTTCGCCTTTGTAAGCAAAAACCGGTACGCCTTTTTTGGCTAAGTAGGCGGCAACGTCGTCTTGGGTAGAGAGGGGATTACAGCTGGCAATAGCCACATCAGCACCACCCGCGATGAGGGTTTCTACCAACATGCCGGTCTCTTTGGTTACGTGCAGTGCCATGCCCAAACGGACATTTTTGAAAGGTTTTTCGCGAATAAATCTTTTTTCTACTTCCAAAAGCGCGGGCATATGCTGGCGGGCCCATCGCATTTGATTTTCGCCCTGGGCGGCGAGTTTGAGATCTTTAACTTGGGACTTCATGGATGTTTAGTGACGTGTTTTGAGGGTGCTTTTGAGGAGTGCGGCCTTATCGGTTTTTTCCCAAGTAAATTCTGCTTCTTCACGTCCAAAATGGCCGTAGGCAGCGGTTTTCTGGTAAATTGGCCGGAGCAGTTTGAGCTGAGAAATAATATCGGCGGGCTTCACCGGGAAGTGTTGGCGTATGAAAGGAAGCAGTTTTGTTTCTTCTACTCGTCCGGTTCCAAAAAGGTCTACGGAAATAGAAACTGGCTCGGCCACACCAATAGAGTAGGCCAGTTGAATGAGGCATTTGTTGGCCAAGCCAGCGGCCACAATATTTTTGGCGATGTACCTTGCGGCATAACTGGCACTGCGGTCTACCTTGGAAGGATCTTTGCCGCTAAAGCAGCCTCCGCCGTGGGGAGCATAGCCGCCGTAGGTATCCACAATGATTTTTCGTCCTGTTAAACCGGTGTCGGCTTCTGGTCCACCTACGCAAAAGAGTCCGGTTTCGTTAATAAAAATCTTGGTGTTTTTATCCATCATTTTTTTGCAAATGGGATTGATGACGACTTCAATAATATCTTTGCGAAGTTTTTTGCGAGGCACTTCTGGGCTGTGATGCACGGCAATGACCACCGCATCAATGCGCTTTGGTAAGCCGTTTTCGTACTGAATGGTTACTTGTGACTTACCATCGGGACGCACCCACGGAAGAATTTTTTTCTTGCGGACTTCGGCCAGGCGCATGGTGAGTTGATGCGCCAGCGAAATAGGAAGTGGCATGAGTGTTTTGCTTTCGTCACAGGCAAATCCAAACATCAGACCTTGGTCTCCCGCACCCTGCTCATGGTTTTTGCTCATATCCACGCCTACGGCAATATTTTTGCTCTGCTCGTGAATGGCGGTGAGCACGGAACAGTCTGCAGAATCGAGGCCGTATTCTGGGTTTGTGTAGCCGATTTCTTTAAGGGTGGTGCGTACCGTTGTTGGAATATCTACATAGCAATTAGTCGTTACTTCTCCCGCTACAAAAACAAGGCCGGTGGTGGTGAGCGATTCCACGGCGACTCTTCCCGTAGGGTCTTGGGCTAAAATGGCATCTAAAATGGCATCCGAAACTTGATCGCAAACTTTATCGGGATGACCTTCGGTAACAGATTCAGAGGTAAAGAGAAAATCACGCATACGGGCGAGATTATAGCAGGGTGTGGGGTTTGGGGTACAGGGTTCCAAGTCCTAGACCACAAACGCTAAACCCTATACCCTATCTGCGTGATCTCATGCGTCATTATCAACTATAATGGTAAGCGCTTTATAAAGAACTGCTTGGCTTCGGTGCTGGCGGTGGAAGGCGTGGGAGCGCTGCACGGCAGCGTAAACATTAAGGAGGTGATTTTTTTGGATAATGCTTCGGCGGATGATTCCGTGGAATATGTGCGTAAGCATTTTCCAAGCGTTACGGTGGTGGCAAATTCAAAAAATTCGGGTTATGCGGGTGCGGCAAATCAAGCCGTTAAAATCAGCAAGGGCGAATTTATTTTGATACTGAATCCGGATATTGTTTTTGAGCCTGATTATTTAAAAATTATAGTGAAGAGGTTGAAGGATGATGAAAAAATTGGCGCGGCGATTGGAAAGCTGCGCAAATATGATTTTGAGTCGCATAAAAAAACAAACATTATTGATAGCGCCGGGCTGGTGATGTATTGCAACAGGCGATGCGTGGATCGCGGGCAAGGGGAGCAAGATGAAGGCCAGTTTGATGAGCCGCAAGAAGTTTTTGGTATTACGGGTGCGTGTCCATTGTATCGGCGCAGTGCGCTTGAGGATTGCAAGGTTGGTGATGAGTATTTTGATGAAAGCTTTTTTATGTATAAAGAGGATGTGGATATTTCTTGGCGGCTGCGGTTACTGGGCTGGAAGTGTTTTTATGAACCTGCGGCGTTGGCTTACCATGGCCGTGGAACGGGAGTGGTTGAGCGCGGCGGAATTTGGCAGGTGGTAAAAGGACGTAGTTCGCTTACAAAATTTCAAAAATATTTTTCGTATAAAAATGAGCGGCTGATGCGTGTTAAAAATGAAACTTGGCGTGGAGTGACGCGTGATTTTTTGCCGATCCTTTGGAAAGAAATATTGATGTTTGGTTGGATGATTTTTCGCGAGCCGTTTTTGTGGAAGTCGTTTGGGCGTTTTTGGATTCAACTTCCTGGCGCCCTTCGCAAAAGGTCCTACATTCAAAGAAGGAGAAAAATCAACTGGAATCAGATGAAAGGTTGGTTTTTATAAATTTATTTTCCCATCATCTCTTGAGTCCTGGTATAGGCGGCGGCCATAGCATCTTCAAAAATTTGCTGCCACTTTTTTTTGTTGAGGACTTTGAAGGCGGCTTTCGTTGTGCCACCTTTGGTCTGAACGGCATTTTTGAGAGTGGCGAAAGGAGTGCCGGTGGCGGTGAAATAATCAGCAGTACCAACGATAGTTTGAATGGCTAAGGTGCGGGCATCTTGAGAAGAGATTTTGTACTGAAGAAGCATTTTCTCCATGCTCTCAAGAAAAGCGGCTACATAAGCCGGTCCGCAGCCGGCCACGGTGCTTATGACATCAATGAGTTTTTCGTCCTGTACCTCCAATGCTTTGCCAAAACTCTCCAGCAGTTTTTTGACTGCGGCTTTTTCTTTTTTAGGGAAGGACGGTGAAGTTTTCCAAACAGTCATGGACTCACCAACAAGCGCTGCAAGATTTGGCATGGTTCGGACGATTTTTTTATGTCCGCCGGACCAAAGAGTGAGCCTTGCAAGTGGAGTGGCGGCTGCAATCGAGATAAGAATTTGTTTCGGGTCTATATCGTTTTGTACTTCTCGCAAAACGACTTGAATCATATTGGGCTTTACTCCCAAAATAACGACATCGGATTTTTTGACCACTTGTCTATTGTCTCCTGTCCACTCAAAGTTTTTCTGCTCAGATTTTTTAAGGGCGAGTTGAGGTTTGTGATGTTGGGAAGCCATTACTTCACCTATGCCATTTGCCAAAATAGCCTTCGCTAGGGCGCTTCCCATGTGTCCACATCCAATGATTCCAATCTTCATGTCGCCATTTTAGCGCAACATGATGGCTGTACCAAATCGTGCTTTGTTTCCAGGCGTCTCTCCGTCGCGACGATATGAATAAAAATCCTCAGGGTGACACGAGGTGCAGACTCGGGGGTTTTCTATATTTTTTTTAAGTACTCCGCACTCGCGAAGTTCTCCTTCTACTGCCGCCCAAAGATTCACCATGTTTTCTTCGGCAATATGGCGATGCATAAATTCCGGCAGTTCTTTTTGCGGATCCGAAAATCGGCAGCAACATGGGCCAATCATTGGGCTTATCGCGGCCAATAAATCCTTTGGTGATGAGCTAAAACGTGTTTTGAGTTCGCTTATGGTTTTGCGAATGATTCGTGCACATAATCCTCGCCAGCCGGCATGAACATTGGCGATGATATTTTTTTCTGGGTCAAAAATCATAATGCTGGCGCAGTCAGCAATGCGGATGAGAAGGGGAGTTTGTGTAACAGAAGTTATAAGAATATCTCCGCCGCGTGATTCATTTTTGTTTGCTTCATCTACCTTCCAAACTTCCGTCCCGTGCATTTGATTCGCAAATGAAACCGGCTGGACAGGTGAGGTTGCGCCCTTCGGGCGCTTTAATTGCTTAGCCTCGCTGTGGCTCGGCCTGGTAGACATGACGGTTTGTATGGAATGGACATCATCAATGGCGATGTGTCTACTTAAAACCGCATGCGAAACTTTTTGAGCATATTGTTGAAAGAGGTCGTACTCAAAAAATGTTTTGCCTTCAAATGTTTTTCGCAGCATAGGGAAGCTCTTGGGCAAGATCCGTGGCCGTGTAGTTGTAGCTTTTTTGTTTGAGGAGTTCATCGCCGGCGCTGCCAAGCATGTATGCCGCGCATTGGCAGGCTTCGTACGGCATAAGTTTTTGGGCAATGAGTGATGCTACGAGGCCAGAGAGTACATCGCCGCTGCCGCCAACCGTCATTCCTGCGTTGCCGGTGTTGTTTATGCAGGTGGGTTTTTCTGGGGCAGCAATGACGTCATGCGGACGCTTGAGCAAAATGGTGATTCCCCATTTTTTGGCAAAATCTTCTACCATTTTGGCTTGTTCTTCGGGGTTTTCGGGTAGCGCGGCTTCAATAATTTCATCCATTTCTGCAAGGTTTGGCGTAATTGTATAGCGGTGTGGATGCTCGGTCATAGTTGAGCCTGAAATGAGGCCAAGTTGCGCAATAACTGGTATGGCTTCAGCGTCCAATACAATGTGGCACGGTGTTTTTTGGACGATGCGCGTCATAATGCGGAGGCTTTCGGGATCCTCCGTGACGCCTGGCCCCAGCAGTACGCAGTCCACTTTGTTGAGGAGTTCGGCAGCGGCGTCAATGGTTCGAGTATTCACATAATTCCCTGGATACTTGCGAACAATAAAATCAGGATAAAAACTTCGGCTTACATCAAAATTACATTCCGGCACGAGCAGATATACGAGGTCACAACCACTGTGCAAAGCGCCGAGCCCCGCAAGAATGGGCGCACCGGAGTAATCAATGGAGCCGCCAATAATAAGCACGCGGCCGTTTTGCCCTTTGTGGGAATTGGGATCCCGCCGCGGCAGCATTTTAGAGACATCCGATTTTTTGATCGTGTGAATCATTCTGAATTTTCTTATGGGCGTACCTGTCCAGTGCCTTCAATAATCCATTTATAGCTGGTGAGTCCTTCCAGCGCAAATGGTCCGCGTGCATGGAGCTTTTGGGTGGAGATGCCAATTTCTGCACCGAGTCCAAATTGTGCGCCATCAGAAAATTGCGTGGAGGCATTCCAATAAACGCAGGCTGCATCAACGGTTTGTAAAAAACGCTCTGCCGTTTTACGGTCTTCGGTAACAATAGCTTCGGAGTGTTTGAGGCTATGGTGGGCAATATGATTTATGGCTTCCTCAAGATTGCGGACGGTTTTAACGGCTAAAATATAATCTAAAAATTCAGTATGGAAATCATCAGGCTGGGCTTGTGCAAGTGTGAGATTAAAATTTTGTGGCTGAGATATTTTTTTAAGAATGGCATAGGCGTCGGCATCTGCTTTAAGTTCTAAATGAGTCGCTTTATATTCATTTTTTGGAAGGGCTTGTATAAAAGCTTTTAAGAATTTTTCAGCGATTTTAGGATGGAGAAGAAGTGAATCGAGCGCGTTGCAGACGCCAACGCGGCGAAGTTTGGCGTTCATAACAATATTTACCGCTTTTTT
>JBBTWV010000038.1:0-21843 GCA_038062615.1 Patescibacteria group bacterium
TTTCTCCTTCCAGAGCGAAGGACCTCTGGATATGCGGTTTGATACTCGCCAACCGCTTACCGCCGCCGTCATTGCCAACACCTACTCACTCAAAGACTTACAATTTATCTTTCAAATCTATGGAGAAGAAAAGTTTTCTTATCGGATTGCCAAGGAAATGGTTGAACATCGCCGCCGTGAGCCATTTACGACCACATCGCAGCTTGCGAATTGCATCGCCAATATCTTCTCTCGCGGTAAGAAGGATTTCTACTTTAAGCGACACCCGGCAACCCGTGTCTTCCAAGCCTTACGAATTGCCACCAATCGGGAGGTAGAAGTGCTTGGCATTGCTCTTGCCGCCGCCATCCAAAATATTTCGCTGGGAGGAAGAATCGTCGTTATCTCCTACCACTCCATTGAAGATCGGATCGCCAAAAATATGTTTCGGGACGGTAAAAAGGAAGGCACGCTGAGTGTCCTCACCAAAAAACCGCTCGAACCCGAGGAAGAAGAAGTCGCCGCCAATCGCCGCAGTAGAAGCGCCAAACTGCGAGCCGCCGAAAAAATAATTTAGCAGGCCGAGCCCGTCACGAGGCTAAGCAATTAATGCGCCGAAGGCGCAACCATTAGAATTTTTCTTCCCAGCCCCAGAGGTAATCCAGCATCTCTCGGGGCTGTGGAAGCGCAAAATCACCATTTATGTCACAGCTCATACTTACAAGATCATCGCAATTCCATCGCGCTCTGCGAAGTGCAGGAACTTTTCCACTCACACTCCGCGTCGGTAAGTTCTTCTTGTTTTTTGCCATGACTTTTTTGATTGGCCTCCTTAGTTTTTTCTATCTTGTGAAGTTTACGGAAATTCATACAAAAGGCTACCAGCTCCGCAAACTCGAGATGGAACGCGACCGGCTCATGTCATCGCGCGAGGTGCAAAGTACCGGCATCTCAAAGCTTAAAGCCCTTAACTCCATCCGCGAGAGTTCAAAAATTTCACAAATGGTGCCCGCTCGGACGCCAATCTACCTGCGGCAGGATGGGAACGTAGCGCAGTTGCCATAACATCATAAAAATGCTATAATAAACTAAAATAAATAAACAAAAATATTATGGCTCAAGCAGAGGAACCAAAAGGCCCAGAAAAGCTTATTTATGCTAATGGGAGAAAACCTGCCGAAGAGTTACTCCAAGATTTTCAAAATGGCACGGATGAAAAGGAGTGGATGAAGAAGTTTGATAAGGTTTTTTCCGAAGACTATCTTCGTCATGCGCTCATAGATTTAGGAGACCAACTGCACGGGAAGACAGAGAATTTATCTTTGGCAGAAAGGGTAAAACTTTTTGCTGAACTGAGTAAAATTACTGAAAATAAGAGTGGGCTTGTCCGCGTAAAAGAAAAATATGGGCTGAAAAGTTATCGGGAAGATCGGGAGGCTTTGGATCCCCTTACAGATAGAGAAATACGCGTCCAGATGCTTACCCGTTTTTTGGGATTAATTTATGACTACGAACTTGTAAACCGTGGACTTGCGGCGCAAAGGCTAAAGCTCTTGGCCCAAGAAGTTGAGGGAAAGGCCATCGCGTTTCCGTCAGATATTCGCGAATCTTCTCGCGCGGCCATTGAGGCATTAAATAAAGTGGCGACGGGAAAGTTTGATGCAGAAAGGGACATTGAGGAGTCGTATGTGGCGTTGCCTAGTTCGCAGGAGTTTTTAAGCGGCGTCCAGATGTTAAAAAATCACGGCAATAGTAAGGATCTCAAAGAAGGCGATGTTGCTTATATTCTCTACATACAATTTAAGGGAGTTGATGACCCGGTCGTTTTTGCCATCGGCAAACAGAGTGAAGTTTTGGCGATGTTTGCTGACTGAGTTTTAGAGTGCAGTTTCCAGAGCCGGTTCGTACTTGCCCAGCGCGGCAAGGCTGTTTAACTGAGCCCGATGCGTAACGGCATGCTTGGCTCTTTCCACATCTTTCATATTAGTAGCCCAGATTTTAAGCGCGGCGGCTTGAAGCGCGCGGCCATAAGAAAAGCTCAGCGGCCAGGGCAAGTGGCGATCCATGCGATTCATGGTGTCCAAATGCGCGGTGGCTTTTTCATCGCTTTGCCCGCCTGAAAGAAACACAATGCCTGCTAAATTTTCCGGCACGTTTTCTTTAAGACATTCAAGCGTTTCCTGCGCCACTTCTTCTGTAAAAACTTGCTTTGTAACATCTTTACCCGGCAGCACCATGCTGGTTTTGAGGATGGTTCCTTCTAAAGCGACGCCCTGCTGAGCAAGTTCTTTAAAAAGCGTTTTAAGCATTAAGGTAGTGACCTCATAGCAACGTTCCATGGAGTGGCTGCCGTCCATAAGGACTTCCGGCTCCACCATTGGCACAATATCGGCTTCTTGGCAAAGCGCCGCGTAACGAGCCAGCGCATGAGCATTGGCCATTATGCAGGCCTGGCTTGGAATGCCATCCCCAATCGTAATAACCGCACGCCACTTGGCAAACTGCGCACCCAAAGCCTTATATTCCGCCAGTCGTCCGCGGAGTCCATCTAAACCTTCGGTAATTTTTTCACCGGGATGAAGCGCCATGTCTTGCGCGCCGGTATCTACTTTAATGCCTGGAATCATGCCTTTTTTTTGGAGGATTTTGGCAAAGGGAGTGCCATCTTTAAGGGCTTGCCTCAGCGTCTCATCAAACAAAATCATGCCACTGATGTACTGCTCAATGCCATCGGCGGTGATGAGGAGTTCGCGGTAGGCGCGGCGGTTTTCTTCACTGCATTCCAACCCGTACGCATCAAATCTTTTTTTGCAGGTGGAGTGGCTTTCATCTATGGCCAGAATTCCTTTTCCCGAGGCCACCATGGCTTTGGCAATTTTGGAGAGCGTGTCTTTATTCATAGGGCGTTTTAGAGAGTAAAATTGGCTTTATGATAGAGGAAACTGGAGCATCGGCAAGGCTATTTGAAATACTTGCAATTTACATATATAATATATATAATAAGTATATAGATTGTAGTTAATTCTTTACTCGTCACTGCGAAATATGGCTCTCCTCCAAGTACATATTGATGAAAAATTGAAGAAGGCTCTTCGGAAAAAAGCTGAAATGTACGATGTGCCGGTCACTTCGCTCGTTCGAATTGTTCTTGTTAAGTCTTTTATGGAAGATGAAGAAAGAAAAGGGAAACCAGGAAATGTATTTAATGCGGAGCGTGACAATAAAGGGAAGGGTCTACCTATTGATGACCTTATCGGATTACTCTAAGGATTCTGATGCCAGATAAAATTGCAAAATTCATAAGTTCGCTGGATTCAAAAACGCGAGCGAAGTTGAAGAAAAAGTTAGAACTCCTCAAGCGTGATCCTTTTCGGATGAAAGACGTAAAGAAACTCAAGGGGTTGGGAGAAGATACTTACCGACTTCGCGTTGGGAAGATACGAATCATTTATCGAATCGTAAATAATGGAGTGGAAGTGGTTGATGTAGATTACCGCGGGAATATTTACTAGAATGTCCGCGTGATATCTCTCAGCGAATTTTTACAAAAAACCGGCACGGAACCAAAACTCGCGCGGCTGATGGGCGAAGTTATTCCCGGTGCCGTCATCAAAATTCAAAAAGCCATTACTCAGCAGAAGGATGCGCCGCTTGGGCGCATTAACTTGCTTAACCTCGCTGAGGCTCGGTCTAAAGGCGAAAAAGCGGGGACCATAAACGCCTCCGGCGAGACTCAGCTGGCGCTTGATGTGCAAGCCAATAACATCGCCGTGGAAGAGTTGAAAAAATCTAAATTGGTGTGGTGGATTGGTTCTGAGGAGCTTGAAGATCCGGAGCAAATAGGTGATGAAAATTATCCGTTTACGGTGATGTTTGATCCGCTTGATGGTTCTTCTCTGGTGGATGTGAACTTTGCGGTGGGCTCTATTTTTGGCGTGTATGAGTGGCCGCAAGATAAAGCTCAGCGCTGGGAAACCATGCAAACACCGCGCACCGGCGATGAACAAGTTGCGGCTTGTTATGCCGTTTACGGTCCGCACACCACACTCGTTATGACCGTCAAAAAAGGCACGCATGAGTTTCGCTTAGCGGAGGACGGAAAATTTTACCTTACCAAAGAAAATCTTAATGTTGCACCGAAGGCCAAACATTTTGCGCCGGGCAATTTGCGCGCCGCCGCGGAAAGTGAAGGCTATTTGCGCTGGGTAAACGACTGCATTAAAAATGGCTTAACCTTGCGATATTCTGGCGGCATGGTTCCCGACGTAAACCATATCCTTATAAAAGGCGACGGGATTTTTGCCTACCCAGGATATACAAAAGCGCCTGCTGGAAAGCTGCGGCTGCTTTTTGAGTGTAATCCGATGGCTCTACTTATGGAGCAGGCGGGTGGTGCCGCCACCGATGGGAAAGAGAGAATCCTTTCTAAGTTAGTGACGGAGCTTCATCAGCGGACGCCGATTTTGTTAGGTTCGCGCGAAGCCATGATCTTGTCATGGTGAGCCTCATTGGGCTTAGGGTGATATTTTTCGCTATTCGCTATTTGACGTAATATGAATTTTATGTTTTTATGATGCCTATGAAACACGGGCCAATCCATAAGGAACGTCAACGGGCAAAACGAGCACGAGAAAGTGGTCCAAGGCCCGAACATAAAGCCCTTAGCAGCATAAGAAGCAAAGTAAATTTCAAAATTGCCGCGTTGCTTGCGGTACTTGCCGGCGGTGGTGCTATTACCGTAATTTCACTTATGCGGGGCGGTGAACATCAAGAAGCCAGTGCGGAGTGGCGGCAAAATCAAATCGCTCAATTACAACTCTATCTCTCCAAACTCCATGCAGACTTTATCCCCCAGTATTCCAGTGAGCTGTTTGGCGCACAGGAGGTGCCTCAAATTATAGCCGATGGCATGTCCATGCTTGATAAAACTCTTGAGCAGCTCATTAAAACTGCCGGTTTAACGGAAAAATTTGATGCGCATATGATAGAACTTTTTGGCGAAAGCGGCGAGCCGTATGATTCAGAAGCATTATTTTCACAAGTGAAACAAGAAACGATTATGTGGCTGTGGAATTCGGGCAACCTGAATATACAAGCACCTATTGAAAAACAGCTCGGAAAAGAGGTTACGGCTCAAGAAATACCATCCATCCTTTTGCGTCTCGTGAACCGAAGACTCGTTCAAAAGGGCAAAATGATGGTGTCGTATCATGATAGAACAAAGATTCAAATCGTGGATATAGAACCGGTTGAAGTCGTGCAACTTGCCACCTCTCGGAGTCAGCATCGCTTTATGGCTGTTCACATAAAAGATCCCATTGTTGCACAAAAAGTAAATGGGGGAAATTACGGCGCCTTTGATCCTGAAACAAATATGATCATATTAAATGATGAATTGAAGCAAGGTGACATTGCAAAAACGTATCTAGCCAATGGCGGGCCAAATGGAATCACGTGGATGAAAGATGATGCACAGCAACATGAAGTGAGCGAGAGTGGAACTTTCAGTATGAGCGATGTGGTGTTGCCTCATGAGGCCATGCATGCCTGGTTGTTTGTGAGTGGAAATAGAGTTCTGGATGCAACGGCGATGCAGGCGGAAAAGCTTTTTACGGATGAGGAATTGGCGCTCCTGGGCCTTAACCTCAAGGCTACTCTTACAAGTAATATGCTTGATGAACTTTGCGGGCATAGCTTTGGCACGGTTATAGGCGCACAGCAGAGCGAACTGCTCGGGCGTTATGGTTTTCAGCTGGGGGTGCGTAATCCCGTTACTTCCAAAGCAGACTATGAACTTACTACTGATGTATATAGCCGCTTGGCCTTGAATGACGGAAATTTTAAGTGGCGAAGCTTATTGGGTACAAAACCTTTTGATGATACTCATATTGGTAAGCAGTTAATTGGTGCCATCAATCAAAAAACGGTTAAAGCGTATCGTGACATAGGTCAGTCGAGGTTGAGGCGAGGTGACTATTTAACGGTAGGGAATGCATACACGGCGCTTGGCATGCAAGGGCTTCGTTCCATGGCGAGAAACCTCCGAAGGCCACAGCAGAGATAAATGACCGAACGCACGCTGATTTTCTCGACCCTAAACCCTCGACCCTGTACCCTGCACTTGTGCACCGCTTCTTCCTTTTTCTCACTGTCTTCATTACCGGCATGTGCGTGATGGCCATCGAGCTCACCGCATCTCGTTTGCTTGCGCCGTACTTTGGCGCGTCTCTTTTTATATGGACGAACATTATTAGTGTAGTACTTTTGGCGCTTTCACTTGGATATTATCTTGGTGGAAAACTGGCCGACCGTAGGGAAGGAAAGCAGCTACAAAAAACCCTCTACATGCTCATTTTTATCACCGGTTTACTGGTAACCCTCATCCCGTTTGTGGGCAAGCCGATCTTCCTGTTAGCTTACGATGCGATTTCTAGCCGCACTGCTTCCATTTTTCTTGGATCCCTTGCCGCCACGCTGGGCCTTTTTATGCTTCCTCTCCTTTTACTTGGCATGGTGAGCCCCATCGCCGCAAAAATCGGGCTTAAAAATAAAGGTGACACTGGCCAAGTTATTGGCTCACTTTACGCTTGTTCAACCCTTGGAAGCCTCATTGGAACTTTTCTACCCGTGCTCCTCACGATTCCGTTTTTGGGCTCCCGGGAAACATTTTTTCTTTTTGGCGGCGTGCTCATAGTGCTGGGAGTTGTGGGGATGCGCCGAGTTATTTTTCTGAGTTTTTTACTGATTCCCATCCTCCTTTTTTTCATAAAATCTCCGGTTCACGCTGGCCCAAATATTATTTTTCAAGATGAGTCCGTCTACAATTACATCAGCGTCCAAGAGCATGAAGACGGCCAAAGGTCACTGCGCACCAACGAAGGTTTTGGCATCCAGTCGCTTTACCATCCTGGCCGCTTTCTCACCGGATTTTATTGGGACGATGCGCTTTTTTTGCCCATCATCAAACCGAATGCACAAAATTTTTTGATTGTGGGTTCTGCCGGTGGTACCAGCGCGCGCCTGCTCCATCATTTTTTTCCGTCACTCGCGCTCCACGCCGTGGAAATTGATCCGCTCATGGTGCAAGTTTCTCAGCGATTTTTTGGCATGGATGAGGTTCCCATGGAAACTACCACGGCCGATGGCCGAGTTTTTTTGCAGCAGACAAAGGAAAAATACGACCTCATGATGATTGATGTTTATAAAGACGAGCTCTACATCCCTTTTCATTTGGCCACCAAGGAATTTTTTGAACTCGCCGCCAGACGCTTGAGTGAAAACGGCATTATGATGATGAATGTGGCCAGCGCCAGCGCCAATGCGGAGATGGTGGACCTCATCAAAAATACCGTGACGGCGGTTTTTCCGTACACGTATGAACTCCGTGAGACAGCATCTTTTAATACGCTCATTTTTGCTTTTAAACAAAAGCCGAACTTTTCCTTAATTCAGGAAAAAGGGCTTCCTCCAGATCTTATCTCTCTTGCGGATCGGATCATAAAAGGCATCAAACCGCTGATTTTGAGTAACGGAAATGGGGTTGCTTACGATAATAGATCTGCCATTGAACTTCTCACCGAAAAAATGATATTCTTCGAGGCCCGCCGAGAACTTGATAAGAACTTCTAGTAGATGAGCATGGACCTGAACCCCGAAAAAATTGCTGAGATAGACAAACTCGTCCTGGAGTCGCAGGATGGAAACAGCGAAGCCTTTGCCAAGCTGTATGATCACTTCATCCAGCCTATTTATCGTTATGTATTTTACCGCGTGGGGAGCGATGACGCGGAGGATTTAACGGAACTGATCTTCCTAAAAACCTGGGAAAATATTAGGCAATATCGAAAGGGGGACCGGAATTTTTCTTCTTGGATTTTTAGGATTGCCCATAACGTGGTGGTGGATCACTACCGAGCTCACAAGGCTCAGGATGAGCTTAAAGAGGACATCGAAGATCCCCGACGGGAAGCCAATACTATTGAGCGTGCTCACCGTCGTTTTGATAAAGAACTGCTTTCATCAGCTATGGCAAAACTCAAAGACCATTATCGTCAAATCCTCATTTTAAAGTACATGAACGACCTTCCTAATGATGAGATTGCCCATATTACCGGAAGGAGCCAGCCGGCGCTCCGTATTCTCCAGTTCCGCGCGCTCCGTGCCCTTAAGCGCATTCTGGCTGACATGGGCGTTTCTGAGGTGGAAATAAATCTTTAGGATTTTCCGTAACGGAAGCCATATATCTGCGTTGTAACTAACGAATAATCTCCTATATGAACTGGTTAGAATCCGACAATATCAAGCTGGAAGAGAAACTCTTGGAGCTCGGGAAAACAATGTCTCTCTCTGAGGATAGAAGTAAAGCCTTGCGACAAAAGATTTTTGCTTCGCTTAAATCTCCAAAGCCCGAGGAGTTTGGCTTCTCTAAAATTTTGGCCGCACTTAAAACGCTGAGCCAAGAAGTCAAACCGCGCGAATATTTCCGTTTTGTATTACGAGAAAAACTTATGGCGGTTGCAGAATTTAGCCAAACCAAAAGATTTTCAAGATGGTTTAATGGGCTACACTCAAAGCGGCTGGTAGCCACGCTCACCGCTGTCGTTTTTGTCATGACTGTGATTTTTAACTTCACGTTTAAGGTGAATCGCGTGGAGGCCTCCTACCTCACCATGCTGGATGCCGTCTCCGGTGAAGTTTCTGTGATTCGCGGAGATAAGACGATGCCGGGTGCCATGGGTTTTCTCTTAAAAGCTGATGATGTTATCCGCACGGGGCCAGGTTCCAGTGCTTCTATTCTCTTTTTGGATCAGAGCGTAAGCCGATTAGATGAAAACACCGAAATTAGAATCTCCAAACTTTTTGCTAATCCTCTCAATAAAACAGAAACCTTAGTGGAGGTGGTGCTGAATCACGGACAGTTGTGGTCGCGCGTTATTAATTTGATTGATAACTTTTCGCACTTCCAGGTGAAGGCCCAGAACGCGCTTGCGGTAGCCAAAAAGAAAGCCGCGTTTAGCGTTTCTATTTCCTCAAAAGGCAAAGCAAAAGTTTCCGCTATTAAAAATCGAGTAGAGCTCGTGGTTGCAACGGACAAAAAAGTAGTGGAGACCACGCTGGTGAAGGGTTTTGATGCTGAGGTAAAAATGGAGAGTAACGATGCTCCAAAGATTATTTCGCAAGAAGGGAAGATCCCGACGGACTGGGTAGCTCAAAATTTGGCGCAGGATGATGTTTACATCGAAAGCGTCAAACAAGATGTCAAAGATCAGTTGCGGGATCAGGTAACGATGTTACCTTGGAATCCTATGTATGCCGTCAAAGAGTTTTCTGAAAATACCAAGATCGCTCTGACATTTGATGGGCTGGATCGGCAAAAAAAGATTCTCACCGTCGCGCAGGAAAAACTTGCCGAGGCGGAAGTATATTTGGAGAACGGTGATAAAGAACGTTCACAGCGCTCTATGAACGAGTTTCGCATGGAACTGCAAGGCACCTTGGATTGGATGAAGCAAATTGAACTGGCTCAGCCGGATAAAGTTTCGGATATTAAAGCTCACATTGATGATGTTTTGAGCGGATACGAAAAACAACTTTCTGTCATTTTGCCCAATGATCAGCTCTATGATTTGAAAGTTTTTGTGGGGAATATGAAGGTGCTTTCGGCAGGCAATCCGGCGGCGCAGACGGAAGAAAGGCTTTCACAAGCCGTAGATAAACTGCTTGAAGCACATGACTTAGTGGATCAGGGAAATTCCGCTGAGGCGGCTGAGCAAGTGAAAGCATATACGTCGGCTGTTTCGGATGTGATTTCGGATGTGAAGAATTTGTCCAATGATGAAAAAGAGAAAGCGGTGACGGCGCTATTGGATAATAAGATTGAGGACTTAAAGGTTCTCCAGGCCATTATTACTCCGCCAGCGGCGGTTGGCACCACGACTCCTTCTCTGCAGACTATGCCGCCAAGTACGCCGCCAACGAATCAGCCAGAAGCGCCGGTTGATGTATCTCAGTCTGCATTACCAACTGCTGATGATGCCCCGCTTACCTCTGTTACCACTTTTGCACAGCAGGCAAAAAATCTTCAGCAGACGGTAGCCGATGCCAAAACGGAGGCTCTTACGAAATTGGGCGAAGCCGTATTGGATATTCAACAGGGGCAAAACAGCGTGACGGTGTTGCAAAAATTGCAGGACATAAAGCAGATTGATGTGAATGGCAAACCATTCCTTAATGTCACTTTGAATAAAGGCCGATTGATGATTCGCAGTGATAAAACGGTGATCTCCATTGTGGGTACCAGCACGCCGCCGACTGAAACGGGTGATGAGGTTTCGGTAATGGTGCCGTCGCCGGTGGTAACTGTGACGACAACGCCTTCCAGTGTGGCGCCTATGCTGCTCCCGAAAGAAGACTCAAAAAACCCAGCATCACCCCTAAAACTGCCATAAAGGCACCCACGATCCAAAAGCGCATAACGACTTTTTCTTCTGCCCAGCCGAGTTCCTCAAAATGATGATGGAGCGGCGCGATGAGAAAAAGTTTTTTGCCGAAAAAACGCTTGGATAAAAGTTGAAGCAGGGAAGATGCAACCTCAATCACAAAAATAAAACCAATAAAAGGAAGTAGCAAAACAGAGTTGGTGAGCATGGCAATAACTCCCATGGTGGCGCCCAGGGCCAGCGCGCCGGTATCACCCATATAAAAAAGCGCGGGAGGTATGTTGAACCAAAGGAAAGCCAATGTGGTGCCAACAATCAATGCACAAAAAGCGGTAAGAATCACGAGGCCCTGCACGTAGGCTATGATGCCCAGTGAGGTGAAGGCAATCACCACGAGCCCGCCGGCAAGTCCGTCCAGGCCGTCGGTAAAGTTTACGGCGTTGGCGCAGGCCACAATAATGAAGGCAAAAAGCAGGATGTACCAGGCGCCAATCGTAAAATCACCGAATCCGGGAATGTGAATGGAATCAAAACCAAGTTTGTAATGAAACCACCAGCCGCCCAGCACGCTAAAAAGCGTGAGCCAAAAGAATTTGGGTTTAAGGCGGAGTCCTTTGTGAACTCCTCCGCGGATATTTAAATAATCATCGGCCAACCCAAGCAGTCCGTTGGTGACAAGCGTGAAGAGCGGAAGGTAGGTTTCGTTGCGGTTAAACAGGGCAAAGCGAGTGATCCCAAGAGCTTGAGTAATAGGTGAGAGGAGGACGATAATCGCTACTGTAAGCCAAATAAGAACGCCACCCATGGTGGGTGTGCCTTGTTTATTTTTATGCAAGCGGCGGAAAATTTCGGCTACTTTCCCGTCGGCGGTTTCTTCACGTAAATTTTTGCGTAACCCTAATTTTAACAAGAAACCGTGATATTTTTTGGCAAAAAGCGTGACAAGAATAAAACTGCCGATGGTGAGTCCAAAAATGAGGAAAAAATGACGAACGACGTTTGGCAGATCAAGAGAGATGGTGGGCATGACTCGCCAATTATAACAGGAAGTCCTGCAAAACTCGCTTTCGTTACGAAATTTTAAATTTTTGAGCGAAAATTGTGAAGAGCGAGGAAGGCGTATCAAGTCAGATACGTCAACGAGCTCTGAACAATTTGGAGCCGAAAATTTAAAATTGCAGTAGAAATGGAGTTTTGCAGGACTTCCGATGGATGCCCGCGAAGCCGTTATTTTCAAGAAAACTCAAAATTCCTCAGAATCCAATCCAGTAAAATCTTGGTTTCTTTAAAGCGGTTGGGGCTGGCCAAAACCACTGTGAGAACCTCATGGCCGGCGGGGGCTTTAAGCAGGGAAACAAAAGACTGTCCGGCTTCTGGGGTGCTTCCGGTTTTAAGGCCCACGACGTTAAAGTAAGGATTTTCCAAAAGCTCGTTGGTGCTCTCAAGCGGATGTTTGGTTTTGCCGCTTGCCGAGGTCACCTCTCCCGTCTTTATAGAAACTGTTTTGCGAATAAAAGGATATTCCAGTGCTGCCAAACTAAAGGTCATTACGTCAGCTGCGGTGGAGTAATTTCCCGGCTCATCAAAACCTTTGGCGTTGGAAAAATTGGTATCCATGAGGTTTAGAGTCTGCGCTTTTTCATTCATTTTGATGACAAAGTTTTCTTCGGTATCCGCATCAAATTCTGCCAGCGCCGTCGCGGCATCGTTGCCAGAATCCACCAGCAGGCCGGTGAGCAAACTCTCCACGGTAATTTCTTCGCCGCTCTTAAGTCCCATTTTGGAACCCTCTTGAGTGGCGGCATTGTGGCTTACCACCGTCTTTTCGTCCAATGCGTGATGATCCAAAATCACCATCGCGGTAACGAGTTTGGCGATGGACGCCATAGGGCGGCGTTCAAAAATATTGCGGATAAAAAGCGGTGCGCCAGCGGTGCGATCAAAAGCAAAAATAGATTGAGCGTCAACGACGGGAGAAGTGCTGATGCCTTTTTTGATTGGCATTTTGGCTCCAGAAGCGGCTGGGTGGGCCCTTGCCGAAATCACGACGTTGGCAGGAAGAAGGCCAATGAGGGTTCCATAAGAAGGCTGAAATGTTTCAAACAGGAGAAAAAAAACGAGGTGGGAAATCATGCTTTTTTAAAAATGTTATGGTTTTGCGTCTGGTGCGGCGGGCTCTGCAGCGGCGGTAGCCGCTGCAGGCGGCACCATAAGAAAGACGTTTTTGAAGACGTCTAGCTTATCCACAAAAGGACGCGCATCGGATCCAAGTTCCAAAACAATGGCGGCATCGGTAAATTTGGGGTCTTGAGCGTAATCTCCGGGAATAGTTTTGACGATTTCCCCCGGAATCATTTTTTGCAAAAAGGTAACAAATGCTTCCGCTTCCGGTTTTTGAAAATACCAAGTTGTTTTTGCCAGATCTTGCGCCTTGGCATTGCCAACTCCGGAAAATCGCATTCCAAAGCGGTTTAAAATGGATCTTGCCGTAGCCGCAAAGCCGGGCTGTTTGGTGCCGTTTACAATTGCCACGGGAAGTTCGGGAATATTTTTAGGTCCCTCAAAAACCAGTTCTACAAAAAGCCGGAGGGAGTCAAAATTATCGCTGGCTGGCAAAAGAACATAGGCTCCGCCGTAAAGTTCACGTACCGGTGTATACAAAAATCCACCGCGATAAGTGGCCTCATCGTTGAGCGTTGCCATGGCTAAGTTGCTGGAGTCCCAGTGCGCGGCAAAATCCGCCAGAGAGATCATCTCGCGCAGCGACATATTGGTTTCCACATGGTCTTGCATGGACCTATAAAGCTGATTGAGAAGCCGATTTTTAGAGAGAATATTTTCTTCTTGAGCTTTATTTTTGAGCGCCAAAAGCACTTGCTGCTGGCGCTTGCTGCGATCAAAATCCGAACTGGTTTTGCGTGAACGCACATATTTAAGCGCTGTTTCGCCATCTAAATGCTGGTTCCCCTTAGCCAAAAAGAATGTTTCATATTCATACGTTTCGCCTTTTGGGTAAAACGGATCATTAATAGTGTCTTCCACATAGACATCAATGCCGCCTATGGCATCCACCATTTTTGAAGTTGCTTCAAAATCAACTTTGACGCTGTACTGAATAGGAACGGCAATAATTTTCTCAATCGTATCGCGCACAAAATCCAAACCTTGTGCAGGTCCCCATTTAAGTTTTCCCTGCTCATAGAGCCGGTTGATACGGCTGCCGCCAAGGCTGGATTCGGTGTAGAGATCGCGAGGAAGAGAAAGGAGTGAAACCGCATTATTTCGATGATCCAAGCTGGCGATCATGATGGTATCCGTCAAATCTTTGCCTTCGTGGCCTTCTCCACCAATGCCAAGGAGGAGGATGTTGGTGTGGCCGCGGCCGTCCGTGAGGAGCTCTTTGCCAAAAACACCGGAAAAAAGCTGTACCAAGCGGCTGGCACCCAGTTTTTCTAAAAGCTGGACTCCGCTGGTATAAATCACCACCACCAAAAGAACAATGCCCAGCGCCGTCGCAAGATTTTGTTTGGCTTTTTCACTCATGGGTTTTCGCGGCGTGCCTTGGCGTATTTTTCTATTTTTGAAGTCATTCATGGCGGAAGCATTCTATCACGGCGTGTAAATTACCGTCATGTACAGTTCCCCGGCATCATTGACCTCAAGTCCAATGCCGATTTTTTTGTGTTCACTGTTTTTAAGAGCATCCTGTTTTAGAAGTTCCTCCGCCAAAATGTCTTTATCAGAAGCCTTAACGATGTGCGCTTGAATGGAGGTGGTGATGCCTCTTGCACGCACGGCATCAATAAGCCGAGAACCCTGAGGGTCGGTAGAACCGAAAAAGTCTTCGCTCATCATACGGCCAGACCAGAGCGCCGCCACCCCGCGCAAATTGGAATCCAATGTCAAAGCAGGCAAGTTGTCATTCACTCGCTGCTTGAGAGCTGACTGGAAGAGCGATTCTTCCAAAGCCGATAAATCCGAAGGTCTCAGCGGATCGGCCGAAAAATTTTGCGTTGCCAAAATGTATCCTTCCGGATTTTTTACGATGCCGATTCCCACGCGCGTCATGCTGGGATCAAGAATCGCCGCACGATGAACAGGTGAGCGCATCAATCCTACCTCAACGCCTTCAATGGTAGTGGATTTGGCAAGATTTTCACGAATACCGGCAGGATACTTCGCAGCTCGGCGGCGGTCATCCGGAGTGTGCCCGTCGGGACCGTTATGTCCAAAATATTGGTGATCCATCATGTCCTGGGAGTGCCCTTGTGCAATAATATTGAGCTCGCTGGAAAGCGTAACGGGCGGCAGTGAGAGTTTTGCGCGATCGGCGTTGATGTAGCCAAGAAGTTCCTTGCGAACGGTGTCCATGCTGCTGAGCGGGGCGGTGCTTAAAACCGGCGGGTGGAGCGTAAAATAATCCGGTAAAAGGGGAATGGCGCTCCCAACATAAATAGGGACGTTGAGAGCGGCGGATCCTTGTGGATTATTGACCTCAAAAATGTAGGTGCCGATGTCCGGAAGCGGTACGGTAATAATAAATTCTTTGCCTTTGGGAAGGTCGGTTGTTCCAAATTCCATTTCTTGCACTTTGCCGCTTGGTAAAGTTACCGCCGCGCGGCTAGAAATTTCTCCCAAGGCTTTTGCCGTTAAACTCAATGTTCCCGGGCCAGGGAAAGTTTCTTGTAAGCTCTTCACTTCAATTTGATCTTTCTCGATTTTGCGAAAATCTTGCACGGTGAGGGTGATGGGTTGAATGCTGCTCTGTGCCGAATCTTGCTGGACGAGCCAGTTGGCCGAGCCTTTTTTAAAATTCACAAAATCGGCGGAATTGGGTGCATAAGCGGCCGTACCTTGTCTAAAAATGTAATCTTGACGCAGCGAATCTTGAAAAATAATCAGCTGGGTAAGCGTGCCTTTTCCATTCCAAGAAAAAATGGTCTCGCCTTGCTGATATTTTACGTTGAGCGCGGTGGCTTCTTGTCCTCCCGCAGCGAGCTCCGTGGAGGGAACCACGGAAATATTTTCAATATGGCTTTCGCCGGATCTTCCGGGAATGATCCCCAATTGATAGTTGCCAAGTTTTTCAAAATGCACTGGAATTTTAAAATGCTTGCCGCCGGCGCTGGTGCTCTTAATAAAGTCTATGGAATCGGTGCAGCCTTTATCTTGCGGACAGAGAAAAATAAAGACTTCTTCCGCCGTAACGCTGCCGGTGAGATCTCCTTCTATAACGTACACTTCATCTTTATAAAAGCGATTTGGCAGTGACGCCGTAAGCGCGACGTTCTCAAAAAAGTTGGCCGCGATAGTTCCTTCGGCATAGGGAGAAAAATTGAGGGTTTCTGTCGCCTTGGCGGGAATTTTTATGGAATCGCCGCTGGCTGGCGGGACCGGAGACGGTGGCGGCGCGGGCATTGGAATTTCAGCTACAGGCATCAGCGGCGGCGATTCAAAAACACGCGTCAAAAAATCGGCAAGCTGCTTGGCGGTAATGGGTTTATTGAAACTTATTTTTTTTGGTGCAAGAGCCAAAAAGCCGGCTTTGCGAGCGGCGGTGGTACAGCTCGCAAGCGTTTTTTTAGGAATCGTGAACTTGGCGGTGCAAATGGTTTGTATGGCAAAACTCCAGGTGGTTTTTTGAACCGGATGGAATGAGGACAGCGCTGATCCCAAAAGAATTTTGGTTTTTTTGAGGGCGCAAATGAAAGGCGACGCGGCGTCTTTTTTATTCAAATCTTTGAAGCATGCCGTGTCTTTTTCGGGTGCCAGCTCCAGCATCTGCGCTAACTTTTTTGTAAAATCTTTTTTAGAAACCGAACTCACCGGCTTGTAGGTCTTCCCGAAAAATGACGTGAGAGCCTCTGTGCTCCAGGCAGATTCTTGGGCTAACAGCGGCACTGGAAAAATCGCGCCTAGAAGGGCAAAAACAAGGGTAAGACTCAAAAATTTGGAGCGGATATTCATAGGAAGGTACTTTGACTTTACCAAATACATTCTATACCTTTAGGACGTTATTTTTTAAGCATTATTATGAAAAAAATTGTTGCTTCTCTTATAGCGGTGACGATCTTGGTGTCTGGTTGCGGTCTTTTTAAAAAATCCCCTCAAGAAACAGTTGACAAGGCATTCCAAAAGTTTGCGGATGTCAAAAAAATGGCTTCCCTGCTGGATTTTAAGGGCACAGTTCAGTCTCCGGCGGGCGAGCAGCCTGCGAAAATTGATTTTGCTGTAAAGGTAGAAGGAAGCAGTGACGTTTCGGATGCCAAGTCTCCTAAGCTTGATATGAAATTTACGATCAACGGAACGGCGGATGCGGAGGGCGGTTCTGCCGAGGTGATGCTACGAACCGTGGATAAAAAGATTTTTGTAAATGTGGCAAGTCTCAAATTGGCCGGTGGACTTGGGGCTCAACTCAATGACCAATTGGCGGCACTCTTTAATAAGTGGTGGTCTTTGCCGATGGGTGAAGGAAATCCATTGGGAAACCTTACGGAGCAGCAAACTCAGCTTCAAGAGAAATTCAAATCGCTCAAATTTTTTACCAATGCCGTGGAGGATGCGCCGGAGGTTTTACAGGGCATTGAGACCACGCGCTATCGTGTAGATCTCAGTAAAGAAGCGCTTAAACAGTTCATCTTAGATCTTGCCCAGTCATCGGGAAATCAGCTGACGCCGGAAGATTCCCAAGCAATTTCGGACAGTCTTAATGATGTGGAATTTAGCGGCGCCGTTTGGGTTGGCAATAGCGATGATACGTTGCATCGGATTCGCGGGACGGTGACGGTTCAGCCCAAGCAGGGGCCGGCCAGTTCTTTTGATATTGATTACACCGGCTGGAATTTTGGCAAGGACGTGGCGGTGCAAATACCGGAAGGCGCACAGGAGTTTAATCCGCTCATGCTGGGAATTTTGCTCGGCGGACTCTCTGGCATGGGGGCAGAAGCCACTCCCGAAGCGGTGCCTGCCTTGCCGGGCGCGGCGGTGGATTCCCCGCTGGGAGCCAGCCAGGTGAAGAAAAAATAATGGTATGTCATTGCGAATGGAGCGTAAGCGAAGTGAAGCAATCTAGCCTATCATTGCTATGAATTTCCTAGAAGAGCTGGAACGGCTTCGCGCCAAGCAACCACGCAATGCGCTGGTGAATATTGATGCCGAAAACAGCGAGTACTGCAGTTACTGTTACAAGACTAAAAACGGTTACTTACTGTATGCCAGCGATTACAACGAAGACTGCATAAACTCGTACTTTATTTACCACTGTCGCGACTGTGCCGATTCTTCCTACTGTCAAAAGTGCGAGCTTCTTTTTGAGTGCGTGGATTGCGATGCCTGCTATAACTTAAATTACTGCCAGGATCTGCGAAACTGCTCCGATTGCGAGTACTGTTTTGATTTGATCGGTTCCAAAAACTGTTTTGGGTGCGTGGGACTGAGGCAGAAGGAGTACTTCATTTTTAATGAACCGGTGCGCAAAGTTGAGTACGCGGCAAAAGTGGCCGAGCTGAAGCAGAATATGGAGGATGTTCGCCGGCGCATAGAAGAGCTGCGTCAAAAAGTTCCGGTGCTTTTTATGCACATGATGAATAACGACAACTGCATTGGCGATTACGTGTATCAGAGTAAAAATAGTTTTGCCTGTTTTGATGCCAAGCAAGTGGAGGACTGTTATTTTTCCAACAATATTATTGAGACCAAGGACTCTACGGACTGTTCCAATATTTATTTTGGAAATGAGCTGGATTACGAGTGTGTGGCAAATACCTACCTTTATAACTGTAATTACTGCTACAGCTGTTTTGAGTCACGCGATTTGGAATACTGTGAGCAGGCTCACAACTCTCATGATCTTTTTGGGTGCGTTTACCAAAAACGCGCGGAGTATAAAATCCTCAATGAGCCGTATAAAAAGGAAGATTACTTTAAAAAAGTGGCGGAGATTAAAGATCAGATGAAGGCTGAGGGAACATATGGGCGCATGTTGCCTTCTACTTTTCCTTATGAAGACAGCTTAGCGGCCAGTTTTTGGCCGAAAGGGTAAGGTTTTCCGTTTGACATAGGGGAATAAAGAGCTATCATGCTCTCTTCATTTTTTAATCCTTATTTATGGCTATTGCTACTCCAGAGGGAAGATCTTTATCAGAAATTTTAGAAGCAAGCGGAAATCGTTGGAATTATAGTCGAGAGAGAGATGGTGGAAGATATTCACTAGAATTAAAGATGAGCGCAAGTTATGAGGCTGCAGAATTGGCTGAAGTTCCCGAGTATGAACGAGATGACTACCGAGGTGATCCTGTTGATTGTGTGGTACTTGAAGGGGAAGACGACAAATATAGAATAGCTATGGGAAGTCGCGGAAAATCCACGCCGCCAGTAGGCGCGGGTGAATTACCTCATGGTATCAAAGTTATTTTTGATTTAAATGGGAATGTTCTAGGCGCTTTTGGCGCACAAGTTAGGGGTGGTGAACAAGAGCTGGAAAAAATCGATTTGGAATCTGATGTCTTGAAAGCTTTGATGGATGAAATATTAACAAAAGGCATATCTCAAGGTGATTTTTCTGTTTTGGCTACACACGGGAATGAAGCCAAAGCTCTAAGCGCTGACCAAAAGGCGGAAGAGCTTGAACTCAAAGCAAGGGGGTTAAGAGAGGTGGCGAAATTATTAAGAGATGAAAGGGCAGAGATATCTCATAGATTACGAGCAAGAATAGAGGAGCTAGGTGGTAATTTTGAGAGTTTTTTGCAGGAACAGATTGGGCCAAAGGCAAAACCGTGAGTTCATCTTTTTTTCATTTTTAATTTATGAGTGTCCTTGTGCCACGTGAAGGATCATTAAAAGTAGCTCTTCAGGAAGGTGGTGGAGGATGGACGTATAATCGGGTCAGTGATGATGGCAGGTATCTATTGGAATTAAAAACTGTTTGGTCTGTAGAAGTGGCGGACGATTATGGATTAAATCCAACTGATTTTACTAACAGTTTTATGTTGCCGCCTAGTGGTTGCATCATCCTTAATGGTCAAGATAAAAGGTGCAAAAGTGCTAGAACAAGTGGAAGCGATATATGCCGAGATATGAACGAGTTGCCCGCTTCCTTTATGGCTGTTTTCGATTTAGATGCAAATGTTATAGCTCTGGCGGAAAGAAAAGGTAATGCATTTAGGCTTCTAAAAGTAACAAACGTACCTAATGAAGCGCTGTCAAATTTAATAACTGAAATATTAGAAAGAGGCATTTCTTATAATGATTTTAGCGTTTTAGCAGAAAGCGGCGGGAACGTATCTAATGCTCAAAAAGCATTAGGGGAAGCTCTTGAATTAGAAACTCGGGCCGCCGAATTAAGGGTAAAAGCCGATAGATTGCTGTCTGAACGGAGTGAACTCATCAGTGTTTTGCGAGCAAAATTTAATGCTTTAGGTCTTGATTTGGGAAAAGTATTGAAAGAGCAGATAGGGCCGAACGTAGAGCTCTAAAATATATTTGGACCGCAGTTTGTGTTAAGCGAGTTCATCTTTTTTTCATAAAAATTTCATCTTTGTTTGATAGGGTGAAGGGATGAAATGGAGAAGGTGGATTTTTTGGTTTGTTTTTGGTTCGGCAATTTTTGCGGTCAGGTATGCGTGGGCTTTGCCAAAGTTTGATGCCAATTATGCTGGCACTTATCGAGGCAGGGAGCTCACCATGGAGGGGCAGGTTACTTTGCCGCCGGAAGAGTCCTCCACCCAGCTTCAAATTGACGTTGAACGCTTTAAACTGCTGGGAAGCTGGTACTTTTTGCATGGAGTAGTGTTGGTTCGTGTGCCCATTGGCGGTGAGAGGTTTCACTATGGAGACAAAATCCGGGTCATTGGCCGTTTAGACGAGCCGTTTCGCGCGGATCCGCGCATAGCGGCGGTTGTTGGTAAGGCAAAAATTCAGCTTTTAGAAAACGGAGAAATAGTTCGTACTTTGGGGCAACACATTATTGCCGGCTTAGCCGATGTAAAAGGATTTTTTATTGGCCGTCTCAATGCCGTTTTTCCGGAACCGGCTTCAAGCTTTGCCGCGGGTATTTTGTTTGGCTCGAGAAGTTCTTTGCCTAAAAATATTGTGAATGATTTTAAGCAAACGGGCCTTACGCATATTTTGGCGCTTTCTGGGTATAACATTGTCATCCTTATTACCTTTATTGAGTCACTGCTTTCTTTTTTGAATCGTCGCTGGAGAAATATTTTTGCGCTCATTTTTATTTTTGTCTTCACGTTGCTTGTGGGTGCCGGGGCTTCTGTGGTGCGCGCAGCCATTATGGGCTCCCTCGGGCTTTTCGCCAGAATCTTTGGCCGCCCCTCCGCTGGGCTGCGCGCGCTTTTCATAACCGGTTACATCATGATTCTGTTTGATCCATTTCTGTTACTCTACGATATTGGATTCCAGCTTTCGTTTGGCGCCACGGCGGGGATTTTGCTGTTCACCAATCCACTCAAAAAACGTCTCGCATTTTTGCCCAACTGGTTGGGAATGCGTGACTCCTTTACCACCACTACCGCAGCGCAAGCTTTTACCCTTCCACTTATTATCTTTTACTTCCAAGGATTTTCCATCGTCACGCCGGCTGCCAATTTAGTAGTTTTGCCCTTTATGCCCATTCTCATGCTCGGCAGTTTTTTGGCTTTGCTCATAGGCAAAATCCCCGCCGCCCCGACGCTCTTAATATTCGACGCCGTGTTGGCCGTTATTCATTTTTTCGCCTCACTCCCGTTTTCTTTTGTTTCCTGGGCTTGAGGATCCTCATAACTCTTTGGTGCCTCATACACCAAAATCCGCGAATAATTTTTAGCCGGATCCTTTGGCTCAATGTGTATAGGCGTCCAGCCATCAATGGCAAAAGCATACGAAACTACCAGCGTTCCGGGCTTCAGCTCGGCTTCAAATTTCGGCTTCATGACTTGCAAAACCTCAGGCATCAAATAAAAAACAAGCACCTTGGCATTAGAATAATCAATTCGCCTGAAATCCCTAAAAAGAATTTTGGATTTGGATCTCAAAATAAAATTTTTCACTCGACCCATAAAATAAATGAGCGGCGAAAGTTCCAAGCCAATCGCATCGGCGCCGTAATCCCGCGCGGCCATGTGCACCAAACGTCCGTCGCCACAGCCAAGATCATATAAACGATCGCCGCGCTTCAGCTTGGCCAACTCCAGCATGCGCTTCACTCGCGCGTTGGGTGTTGGCACCCACGGCGCTCCGCTTATCAATGCCATCAAAGTGGGAATCAAAATGATAATAAAAAGCACCAGCTCAATATAAAAAACCATTCGTTCAGTCATAATAATTACATCTCATACAAATAAATCGTGGGTAATCCCTTGGCTTTATCGCGTGCAAAAACTTTGCTGGGTTTAAGCCCCGGAATGTGAAACGTGTTGCTGATGATGCGCGTGCC
>JBBTWV010000038.1:21853-30024 GCA_038062615.1 Patescibacteria group bacterium
GCGTGCCACGTCTACATTCTTTTTTTAATTTTATGGCCAGTTGCGGCATGACGCTGGGAATCAAATAACAAAAAATCACATTGGCTTGTGCAAAATTAGCATGAAACAAACTTTTAAATTGGATTTTGGCGGAGGACCTCGCCAAAAATTTTCGCAGTATCGCAAGCAAGTACACCAACGGCGCAACTTCAAACCCCATTGTTTTTACGCGTGCCTTTTTCTCGGCCGCAAGAAGCAAGCGTCCATCGCCGCAGCCTAAATCAAAAACCATTTCTTTGGATTTGAGCTTAGCCACCGCCAGCATTTTTTCAATAGCCTTCCTGCGCGACGGCACGTAGGGAACTTGAAAAACGACGTGCACGGCCACGGTTACGATAAGGAGCAACAAAAAGATCATTTGCCCCGCCAGCATGATATCGCCAAAGCTCATAATTCATTCTATTGTAACAGATTGTTACCTGAAAATCTATCGTTTATGGTATCGCGGCGCGAAATTCTAGTTTGTCAAAACCTGCCTTTTTTGTTTTAATGAAGCCCGCTTAAGCGAATTTTATGCCGACAAAAACATTACAAAGCTTTCCGGCACAAGATCCAGATACAGCGGCTACCCAAGCCATGGAAGTTCCTGGCGATGAAGCCGGAGCGTATGCTCAGCCGCTTGATCCTAATAAACCACGTTACAAAGGAGATATTCCTTCATTTCCGTCTTGGCGAGCAGGTCCTACAGATGCGAGGAGGAATGGCCGCCACTCGCCTCATGCAAACGAAACAGCTTTAACTCAGCCCATGGCGCAAGTAAGTGATGCGGTAGCGGCTGCCGTTCCCGCTACTCATCCTGCCGAATCTAACGGCACGCCAACCCAAGCCGAAGATGGAACATTTAACATTACAAGACCTCCGAATGAACGCGGAAGCCTTAGCCGACTTTTTGCCAGGCCGCGGCAAGCCGAACGTGAAATTTCACGGACTCTCATTGCCGCGCCAGATAATCGTTTTGAAGTTTACGAAGAGGCGTATGTCCAACTGTGTACTGCTCCTAATGCGGCTTCTGCTATTAGATTACTGCCGGAATACACGCAGTTTGTTTTTGACACCTACTACCGTGAGCATGGCGGCGTGGAAGCTCTGCGCCGGACCATGAAATACTTTGAAGGAGTAAACAAAGATGCCGTGCAGGGATTTTTTCAATATTGCCAAGATCTTCCGTATCCTCATGCGGCAGAAAAAATTGGTATTGAGAGAAGGGGAGGACTTGGTGCAAGTTTGGTTCAAGAGGAAATTATTCGATTCAATGTTTGGACAGAAACACCAAGGGTTGTTGTTCTGACGGAGAACGAGGCTACCGCCGCATCAGTGGCTTACGATGAAAATATTCGCTTGTGGGGACAGAATGATGAAAAGAATTGGTTATCACGCAAGTTATCAGAGCACGGCCGAAAGCATCCCTTCATGGCGGGATTAGAAAATGGTGCGGTCATTTCTGCCGGCATGGTGGAGGTGGCCAGCGCGGTCTCAAACGCTCTGGGTGATAATAATAATGTTCTATTAGGTGGTGCCGCGGCAGTAGGAGCCATTCTTCCTGCGGCTTTGGGATATCTTAAACGCCAACGCTTTAATGCCAGTTCTGAGCTTGCGCTTGAAAGACAAAAAGCTGTGAATGCGGCTCAGAAAGAGGCATTTGGTTATGGTGATGAGAAAAACTTTGAACGCAGTGAACGAGGTCTTCTTTCTTCCCTGCGCAAAAACATTTGGGGAAGGGTTGCAGGAGTTATGGCTGGCGCCGCGGATCTTGCGGTGAAAGTTCTAGCTGGAGCTGGCGACTTGGCAATAAAAACTTCACTTGCGTTGGGTGGTCAGCCTGGTTCACCGGCACGCACGGATCTGCATCCTGATGGCGTGCCGCAAGATGCGAGTGCGTATGTCGCTACGCTTGATCCAGACCAGGCGGCAAAATCCTTCGGGGATTTCCGACTCGATTTACAGTTTGAGCCACCAAAAATGGACGATGGCTCTGACGTTGGTGCTCCTCCTCCGCCACCAGCAGTTGCGGCCGCCCCTGCGGTAGCTCCCACGGCTCCTCCAGCCCCAGCTTTTCATCCACCAGCTCGTCTGCCACCGAGGGAACCAGGAATGCGATCTCATACCGATATTGGTATTGATGTCAGCGACTTGCCATTGATGACTCGAGATATTTCTGCCTTTCTCACTCGCCTCACTCTTGATCAAAATGCGGAGCGAGCTGCGCTTACTCAATTTAATACTCATGCAAAAGAATGGGTGGTAGACCGGCTCCAAGACGGCGGTGCCAAAACGGTTTCGGAAGGCATAGAACAAGCCATACCTCATCATGCATCTCGCGCCTTACACTTTATGATGGAAAGAATCGATGTGAATGAACTCACGCAAGCTTGTACTCGGCAGGGGATGGATCTGAATAATCAAGCTTGGTACGCTCATGCTCGCCAACTTTTACTTCCAAATCCTCGTTGGACAGAACTTGTGGGAGCACCGGGCACCACGACTTTTGCTCAGCTCAAAGCTACTTATCAAAATCATCCGGTAGTTTTCCAGAGAATTCATGCGGAAATGTTAAGTGCGCTTTTGACTCAAAAATCTCCAGCCGAAATGGCGCGAATTATTGCTCAAACGAACACGGCTGTTCCGCCGCCAATTCCCGCCGACGCGGAATAATTTTTAGGCCGCTTCTTTTTGTAAATCCAGTCGCAGATCCGTTTTACGCACGGCTTTTTCCATTTGGCGTCGATCGGCCCCGGGAAGCCTTTGCGAAGCCATTTCTACGACCCGCGCCACGAGCTCGTCATGTTGCGGATCAACCACTTCGTCTTGAAACCTTTCGGCACTGACTTCCTCGCGATGACGATTTTTCAGCGTAGCATTATTGGTTTTAGCATCTGGCCTCGCCAATTTATTGTTTTCTTTAAGCCATTGTTTGAGACCAAAACGCTCATCTCCATGCATCTTGAGTTCTTCCACAATAATTTCTTGGTGGTCATCAATTTCTGCGCCGCGTTCCTCTGCTTTTTCAACCATCGTATCGGTTTTTCTTGTATCACTTGTAAGCTCTTCACGCCTGCGGAGAGTAGACATCGTTTGAATCAATGTAAAAACCGAACGTTGCTGATGGAGCGAAGGATCATGCAATGTTTTTTGAATGGTGGTTTGCAATACTGCATCAGGATAAGAATTTTTTCCAAGCGTATGTGCCTTCGCGCCGCTTTGTTCTTGTCCGATTTCTGCTAAAAGCTCTTTGCGTTTATCTAAATCACGATTCTTAAATTTGAACTCGTAGGGCTTGCGAATATTTGGATCCAGCGCTAAAAATGCATCGCGCGTATCAATTCTCTCTTTCATGCGCGTATGGAGGTCCGATTTCCATTGCATATTTTTTTGCTGTTCCGGCGACAAATTCTCAAACCAGGCATCATGCGCCATTTTGCTGGAAGGTGCCAATAAATTTTCTTCCACCATCCTCTGACTTTCCAATTTGAAATCCTTAACAATATCTTGTGACTCCGCCCCTTCTGACGCCTTATTGCCTTTTCCGACAGCCTTGATATTTTTAAGGAACGCCTCACGATCTCTTAAGTTGAGTTCTTTAAACTCTTTCCAGTGTTTTTCTTGAATTTTTTCCGGCAGTTTATGGAAGGCATTCTTGAGCTCTTCGTGTTTCTTGCCAAGTTTTTCAACGAGTGCAAGCCGTTCTTCTACACCTAATTTTGCATACTGAGGATTTGCTGCGCGCTCCGCTGATGGAATACGCTCCCATGCTTTCTTTGCTTTTTTACGATCTTCTATTTTAAAGAATGGCTGTTTGATGATCTCCTCCCGTTTATCAAAAGGTTCATCCAAAAGCCATTTGATGTACAGCGCCTTAGCCGCAGGGTCGCTAGAAAAAAGCTCCTCCTTTATGAGATTATCAATGATCCCGGCATATGCCTCCGTCTGCTTTCTCACGGCTTCTTTTGCCTCCGGACTTTTGATGTACTCTAAATTTGCCCGCAAGTGTTCAGGATTCAGTTCGCTTGGCGGTTTTTCTCCAAGCTTCTTCAGCGAATGTTCAACGTCCACTTTCGGCAAGCCGCTTTCCATCAATGCACTGCGGTATTGCGAAAGAAGAGTATTTACCTGCTGTGACCTTTGCTGGGGATCATCAGCAGATTCAAGTTGGTTGGCTAAAGCTTCTTGGGCCATGGGAAGCCATTATATCAGAAAAAATTGCCGGAACGTTGCCTGGGCATTCGAATCCGCAATATAAATTGTAAGTTGCAACCCAAGCCGCTGGATCAGCAGACATAAAAATAGACTGCCGATTAGCTTTAATCATGCAAATAGTTTCCATATCCATTTCATTGATAGGTGGATTGGAATGATAAGAACTAGCGAAAGTAAAAATTGGCCAATTTTTACTAAGCCACCTTCTGATCCAAAATCAATCGGGAAAAGTAATATAGCTACAATTGGGAGTGCCATCAGCAGTGATTTTGTTGCCGAGTGAGGGATCCATATTGTATTGACAGGCTGCGACGGTTGAAACAAAAGAGCCACTACTCCCGCAATAATGAGCAGCCAACTATTAACAATAATTATTAATTCAAAGATTTCGTCGTTTGGATATATGATCATTATCAGCCCATATAAGCCGATAGCAATAGCAAAGCTAAAATGAATCAGCGCTCCCGCTTGGAAATGTGCCTTTTCTTTCTTTAGAAGATAAAAGATCCCTAAAATAGCCATAATGGGTATGAACCATAGGTAGCCATATTTCACATTAAAATAGTTGTCATTTATTCCAGGTCTATAATCGAACTTTGAAAATACTCCTTCGGTAATAACTTGATTAATTATGGGGTGAGCATACAGATACACTAGGCCTGCACCAACGAGGAGGAATATCCCAGCATATTTTAAAATACTTCGTTTCATATTTGTTGCATTAGAAAGGCCAAAATATTTCACTTAATCTGGATTATACGCCGATCCCAGAGTTTTTATCACGTGGAAAAATAATTTCCGGTGGCCTTGCGTGAATATTAATTTCTGCTTTGGTTTCCGCGTGCAGACGCATCGGCCCCAAATCCCATTCTGCAGTGCACCATGTGGACTCGTAATGAAATGCTAAGTTGTCAAATTTTGGATGGGAAGGGTTTGACTATTGATATCAATTTTGCTATCATATCCCTGTGAATATTAAGGAACTCAGAGTGCTCCTTGAGAATCCCCATGAACTCCTCTTCCGAGAGGTCCAGGTTATCCTCTATAGTTTTGGATATCACCTCATGAACTCTCGCGGAAGCCATTTTCGTTTTAAGAAAAAGAATTTTCCATCCATTACCATCGTAGTTCATAATAAAAAGGTCAAGATATGGTACGTAAAAACCCTTAGCAAAATTTTACTAACTCAACTTCCATGAAAAAGAAGCCCATCCAATACGATTACTATGTTCATTCACTCAGTGAAGATGACACCTCCGCGTATCAAGCCATTATTCCGGCTTTTGATAATGCTGTGGTATTTGGAGATACTCTTGATGAACTTGAAGAAGGCATTCGTTTTACGATTGAGTCCGAAATTGCTGAGCGAAAGAAGCTTAAAAAGCCCATCCCGGAGCCAGAAAAGAAGACCAAGTTTAATGGCAAAATTCTTATTCGCATCACGCCATTGCTTCACGAAAAAATCGTGCTAGAAGCCAAAGCCAAAGGGAAAAGTCTTAATGGGTACGTGGAAGAAAGGCTTAAAAAAAGTTCTTAAAGGCGCGTAACGTATGGTGAGTCTCGACGAGCTCAGTGCGACATTTTTATTATCCCGCATAGCTTCTTTACATCATTGCAAGTTTGTCACATAAATCTGTTCACGTGAACACGAATGTGAAATGAAAAACTAAATGGTCAAGTTTGAAAATATCACTTTCGAAGGATTGTAATTTTCAAAGCAATGCAGCCTAATACCCCTTTCCAGTAGAAGATCTGCCTCGGGTTTTATAATTTTTTCAGCGATATCTTCTATTATTTGCAAACTATATGAGAATCTTAGGTCGAAATGAATATTAAGACAGATAATTTTGGTATCTGCTTCTATTGTATTTAATTGTCCGATTGCCTCTTCTAGTTTGTGCTGCAATTTCCGAAGAAAAGGGTTTATTGATGAGTCTCTGTTTAAGATATATTCATCATTTTCACGTGTCAGCAAAGTTACAACTTCTAGGGGTTTGCGATTTTTTTTATCGGCATTATCGAATTCTGAATTACGAATATTTTTACATTCCATGATTGCATGTGTACCGAGTTTTCTACCTTCGATGTCAGGAGTTTGAACTGTCGTTTTTGGAATAAACTCAGGTTTATAACCATAATCGTAAAGAACTTTGCAGCCAAGGAGTTCAACAAATACATCTAAAGCCTGATTATGATATTCGTCTTTCCAGGTAGTTTTTTCTCTAATAATTTCGTCGATTTTTTCTTTTGCAGAAACTCTATCTACATTGCTCAATGCTTTTAGGGCATTTTCTACATACTCGTTATAGGCAGGGTTTATTAGAATCCATTGTTTATCTTTAGTTAATCGGATTGCATTTGTGGAAAATTCTTTTGTTAGCTCATTGAAACAGGGGTGCATATAAAACACAGAATTTATTACTACTAAATTGGCCTATTCTTAGCTGCATCCACTCGTCTCTCCGCACTCCAAGCACTTATAGCAAGCCCCGTTGCGAATCATCACAATGCCGCAGGTGCCGCACATAGGAGCATCTTCGTTGTTTAAAGCCAAAACTTTGTTGGTCTGCAGTTTAAGAAGTTGTTCCTTAGTGCGTGGAGAGACCACCGATGCATGGCCGCGTTCCAGCAGGGAAGTCGCACTCGCCGTGGGCATGGAAGATCTTTCTTCGCTCACTGATTCGGCCGGCAGTCTTTGCAAATGCACGGGATTGGTTTCAGCATAAGCACGTTCGATGAGTTCTTCATTGTGATATTTTTTAGCGACTTCCTTTGGTAGGAACTTCAGCGCCAAGTAGCGTCCGATATAATCCACAATGGATTTCACGAGCGGAATGTTTTTATTGCCCGTCATGCCGGATGGCTCAAAACGGGAATGGGTGAACTTGCCCACCAAAACCTCGAGCGGTACGCCGTACTGCAAACAGAGCGAGATCGTCAGCGCAAGGGCATCCATAATACCGGAAAGCGTGGAGCCTTCTTTACTCATTTTGATAAAGATTTCGCCGGGTGTGCCGTCATCATACAAACCAACCGTGAGGTAGCCTTCATGATTGGCCACCACGAACTTGTGCGTGAGGGAATGCCGTTCGGTGGCGAGCTTTCGGCGCACTGGTTTGCGCAGTTCCTGCTCTATAGCTTTGGCAACTTGCTCTGCGTCAACCGTTTCATCCGAATCATTTTCGTCAAATTTAAAGAGCGTGCTGTATGTGTTATCAGACGCCGAAGTATTGAGCGGCTGGCTTAACTTGCTGCCATCGCGATAGAGCGCCACAGCTTTGAGCATGTACTCCCAGCTGAGGAAGTAGGCCTTTGTGACGTCCTCAATGGTGGACTCTTCGGGCATGTTGATGGTTTTGCTGATGGCACCGGAAATAAATGGTTGTGCCGCGGCCATCATGCGCAAGTGAGCAATCCATGGAATGTAGCGCTGACCTTTTTTCCCGCAACGATTGGCGCAATCAAAAATAGGGTAGTGAATTTCTTTGAGGTGCGGAGCGCCTTCAATAGTCATGGTACCGCAAATATATTCGTTGGCAGCTTCAATTTGTTCTTTGGTGAAGCCAAGAACCGATAAAATATCGAGCTTTGGGTCGGCCAACATCTCCTCGGTAATTCCCAAAACGTTTTTGCAAAACTCATCGCCCAGAACAAAGCGGTTAAAGGCAAAACCGAGTTCAAAAATAGAAGGAAGTTGAGCCTCAATGGCAAAAAGTTCTTTGTCGGTAAAGCCATGAGACTTGAGCGTCTCTTTATTAGTGGAAGGGCAGCCTTCAAATGTTCCATGTCCCTTGAGGTAGTTTTCCATGTCAGTGATCTGCTCCTTTGTATAACCAAGTGCCCTGAGGGCTTTGTTAACAGACTGATTCACAATCTTAAAGTAGCCGCCACCCACCAACTTTTTAAATTTCACGAGCGCGAAATCGGGTTCAATACCG
>JBBTWV010000039.1:0-7174 GCA_038062615.1 Patescibacteria group bacterium
CTACCTAAGAAATTTCAAGTAGCCAGCCTCCAGTTAATGCAACAGTGCCCATTTTTTCAAATTGCGAACTACCCAAAAAACATCTATCCTATGACTGTACATTTATTTATCTTGAGGTTTACAAGATCCACTGCGTTTACCAATCCTTCGATGAAAAACCAACTGAAGAACTTGTCCCCGCTTTGTGGGGAAAAAGGCATCATGAAGACTCACACGGCGCTTAGCGCGCTCGGGGAGTAGTTCAGTTTTTGGTAAAATCGAAAATTTGGTCGCAACCGCTTGTTGCGACACGCATCTGAATTTGGCACAGTGGCTAAGCCTCAAGGATAACTCCGATCTTTATGACACAGACTATTATCCTTGTTATTGCAGGCGCGGCTATCGGAACCTTTGCCGGTTTTTGGTACCGCAAACAACAGATGGACGCCAAAACGCGCAGCGCGGTGGAAAAAAGCGAGCAAAAGCTTCGCGATGCTGAAACTCGTGCCAAAGAAATTTTGCTGGATGCCAAGAATGAAAGTCTGAAAATTCAAGAAGAAGCCAAGCAAGATGAGCGCCAAAAGCGGGGCCAGCTTGAAAAGTTGAGCGAACGTCTTGTTACGAAGGAAGACCAGCTCGACAAAAAAATCGAGTCGACGGAAAAACTTCGCGAAGATTTAGAGCAAAAAGCGCAGTCGGTAAAACAGCTTAAACAAGAAGTCACGGAAATTTACCAGATGCAAAAAGAACAGCTGGAGCGGCTGGCGAATCTTTCGCGTGAGGAAGCCAAGCAACTGCTTTTTCAAAAAGTGGAAGAAGAAGTGAAGGGCGAAATTGTGGAACGCGTCAAAAAGATGGAGGCGGAAGAAAAGAAGATCTCCAAAGAAAAGGCCAAGGCGATTATTGCCGACGCTATTCAGCGCTATGCCGCCGAAGTGGCGGTGGAATCTACCGCCACCATTGTTCCGCTGCCGAGCGATGATATGAAGGGTCGCATCATCGGTAAGGAAGGACGCAATATAAATGCTTTTGAACAGGCCACCGGTTGCGATGTGATTGTGGATGATACGCCGGGCTCTATTGTGCTTTCCGGTTTTGATTTGATGCGACGTCACATCGCCAAAATTTCTTTGGAGAAGTTAGTGGCGGACGGACGTATTCATCCGGGCCGCATTGAAGAAATGGTAGAAAAAGTAAAAGGCGAGGTGAATGAGATGATTCGTGAGTTAGGTGAAAAAGCCGCATATGAAACAGGAGTTGTGGGCTTGCCTCCCAATTTGATCAAACTCTTGGGACGTCTCAAATTCCGCGTCAGCAACGGGCAAAATGTGCTCAAGCATTCTATGGAAGTGGCGTTTTTGGCCGGCGCACTGGCGCAAGAAATTGGTGCTGATGCCGGCATTTGCCGCAAAGCTGGGCTTTTGCATGACATTGGAAAAGCGGTGGATCATGAAATTACCGGCCACCATGCACACATCGGCCGCGATATCCTCAAAAAATTTGGACTTCCGGAAGAGGTTATTCATGCGGTTGAATCCCATCATGGTGATCCAACTCCTACAAGCATTGAAGCCATTTTGGTGGAAGCGGCCAATACTATCTCTCGTGCTCGTCCAGGCGCCAATAAAGATAATTTAGACGCTTTTGTAAAACGCATGGAGGAGATGGAAAATATTGTGAAGTCCTTTGATGGCGTCTTAAAGGTCTTTGCGGTGCAAGCCGGTAATGAAGTCCGTATTATTGTGAATCCTCACAAAGTGGATGATCTTTCTATGATGAAGCTTTCCCATGCCATAGCCAAAAAGATTGAGACCGACTTGAAGTATCCAGGTCAGGTGAAGGTCAGTGTGATTCGCGAATTGCGCGGTGAGGCTTACGCCGAATAATTCCCCGGCGGGAGGTTCGCTATTTATTGTTTCATTTTTTGCGTTTGGTTGTGTGAACAGGCCAGGTTGCTTTATCAATAACTAAGAGATGGATTTGTACGGTAACGAGTCACTTCAAATGTTACAGGAATTTTTGTAGGATTGTTGATCCGAAACTGGGCATACGCACTAGCAGCGCCTCTTGCCGGTATAGAACCATAGAATGGATCCCGTGCTCCGGCATCTTCAAAATAAATATCGTATGCAAAATCTCCACTTCCAACGTTATGTTCGTCCATACGAGGCATACCAACATTCATGACATCGGTAATGCCATCATCTTTTAGAACTGGACTTTCAACCCCGATAGGAATTTGAGGCGGAGTTGTTCCAGTGGATCTAAATGGATTCATAATTTTAGGATTGTTGATATTACGGGGAAGCCTGATGACCCGCTGGGGATGAATCTTTAAGGAGTCTTTTGGATTTCTAAACCAAAGCCAGTGTCCACGAACTGGAGCCAGTACCTGTATCGTTATCGTCTCCCCCGGCTTAATTTTTACTTTATAAGTATCACGTTCTTTAAGATCCCGAAGATCTATAAAACCTTTTGATACCTTAAGCTCTTCGTTAATATCTTGCTCTGCGTTGGCTAATTCAGCTTTTATGCGAGGCTCTCGATCCTGCTCTAAACGCAACCAGGTATCTCTTATATCTTGCTCTCGCCGTAATCGGTCTGCTTCATCATAATACTGCTGTTCTACCGCTTTTTTCCTTGCTGCTTCCAACCTCTCTGTTTTTTCATTATCTCCTGTTTGGCATGCAGCCAATATAGCTGCTAGAGCCACAATGAGCTTCATGGGGTTATAATTTTTTCGAGTCTTGTCGCCACATGGCGCAGAATCCACGAAATCGGTATCAGAAGGGGGATATTCCATGGAATGTATTATCTAATATAAAAATAATTTGTCAACTTATTTTGATGTGCTATCTTGACGCTCTTCCGCAGAAACCTATACTAGCACTCGCTAAAACCAAGTGCTAAAAGACAGCAAGTTTGTGCCTTGGCCGTGCTGCGAACGCTCCCTGTCATGGAAGTGAGCAGGATGGACAAGAGCATAAACGCAGCTGTCCTACTAATAACCATTTTATCCTTAACCCCCTAACGTATGTCCGATTCAAAAACGACACTCGACAAAAAGTTTGAGGACTTCCTCAAAAAACTTCGTCCGATGGACGATCGTATTTTGGTACAACCTATTGAAGAAGAAACGTCGACTTCTTTTGGTTTGGTTCTGCCAGAAACAGCATCCCGCGAAAAACCTCAAAAAGGCCGAGTGGTGGCTACCGGTCCGGGCAAACTTACAGAAGACGGCAAACGCATTCCCATGAGCGTAAAGGCCGGCGACATGATCCTCTATACCAAATATGGTCCTACGGAAGTCAAAATTGAGGGCAAAGAAATTTTCTTCCTCCAGGAATCTGATGTACTCGCTGTCGTCGCTTAACTTTGTAATTTTAATTCTTCACTTTTAACTTTTTCACTTATGGCTAAACAGATTACATATTCCGACGAAGCTCGTGCAAAGCTGCTCGCCGGTGTCAAAAAGCTCGCCGATGCGGTGCGGGTAACGATGGGACCCAAGGGTCAAAACGTGGTGCTCGATAAAAAATATGGCGCACCGATTATTACTAATGATGGTGTGACGATTGCCAAAGAAATCGATTTGGAAGATCCTTTTGAAAACATGGGTGCCCAGTTGGTAAAAGAAGCGGCTACCAAAACCAACGATGTGGCTGGTGACGGCACCACTACGGCTACGGTTTTGGCGTATGCCATGATTCAAGAGGGACTCCGGAATGTGGCTGCTGGAGCCAATCCAATGGTGATGCGCGTGGGCATTGAAAAAGCGGTGGATGTGCTTGTAGAAGAGCTCGACCGTGTTACAAAAAACATTACTACTCGTGAGGAGCGTGCTCAAGTTGCAACAATTTCGGCTCAAGATCCTAAAGTCGGCGAGCTCATTGCTGATGCTATTGAAAAAGTTGGCCCGACCGGCGTTATTACCGTTGAGGAATCACAAACCCTTGGCATGGAAATTGAACATGTGGAAGGTATGCAGTTTGATAACGGCTATATCTCTCCTTACATGGTGACGGATCCGGCCAGAATGGAAGCCGTTTGGGAAAATCCTCGCATCCTCATTACTGATAAAAAGATTTCTTCCGTGCAGGATGTGTTGCCGCTTTTGGAAAAATTGGCGCAGTCCGGCAAAAAGGAACTCGTCATTATTGCGGAAGATGTTGAAGGTGAAGCCCTTGCGACGTTTGTGCTCAACAAGTTGCGCGGAACGTTCCAGGTTCTTGCAATAAAGGCTCCAGCCTTTGGTGATAGACGCAAGGAAATGCTCAAAGATATTGCTGTTTTAACAGGTGGACGTGTTATTACTGATGAGCTTGGTCTTAAATTGGAGACGGCAACTTTGGATGACTTGGGTGAGGCTCGCAAAGTGGTGGCTACGAAGGATTCATGTACGATTATTGAAGGTAAAGGAAACAAGAAGGATATCGATGCCCGCCTGGATGAAATCGAAGCTCTTTTTGATAACACCGATTCTGATTTTGATCGGGAAAAACTCATGGAACGCCGTGCCAAACTCTCTGGAGGTGTGGCTATTATTAAGGTAGGTGCTGCTACAGAAATTGAACTTAAAGAGAAGAAGCATCGCATTGAAGATGCGGTGCAAGCTACCAAGGCAGCCGTGGAAGAGGGAATTGTGCCAGGTGGAGGTGTGGCTTTGCTCCAGGCAGTGCAGGTGCTTGAGAAAATTGTTGCCGAAGGCGACGAGATGACCGGCGTCCAAATTGTTCGCAAGGCTTTAGAAATGCCGGCGTGGCAGATTGCCGAAAATGCTGGAAGAGAGGGAGCTGTGGTAGTGAACGACATCCGCAATGCCAAGCCTGGTTTTGGATTTGATGCCGCCATGAACATGATGGTAGACATGGTGAAAGCGGGAATTATCGATCCTAAAAAAGTGACTCGCACGGCTTTGGAAAGCGCTGCTTCGGTTGCGGCTATGTTCCTTACAACGAGGGCGGCCGTCACGGATATTCCAGAAAAAGAAAAAGCGGCTGCAGCTGGCGGCGGACACCCAGGCATGGGCGGAATGGGAGACTACTAAGAATAAATTATTGAGCGAAAACAGATATTTGCCGAAGCGAGCGTTTGCCGGTTGAGGGGCGAGGATCATGTATCCGAGCCCCGATTCCGAGTTCGCGAAGGCAAATGCTGTTTTTGCTATATTCATATACAATGATATATTTGCGAAAGATATGCATGATATTAAAATTCCAGATCCGTCGGTAAAGAAAAACGTATTTGAGGTGACTCAGGTAAAACTGGAAGAAGCCAAAGCGCCGGATCCCAGTGAAAAAGTGAAGGTGCGATTTGAAAAATTTGTCCAACTGGTGGCGACGCATAATTTTGAAGAAGTCATGAAACGCCACGCGCAAGAAGACGTTATTTTAAGCACGAACTTACTTACCGATTTGGCCAATGCGCATGATGAGGAGCCTGGGAGTGACAAAAAACTTCCCATCATTCTCATCGTCGGCATTATTATCGGCATCGCCATCGCTTATTTTGTAATCCGCTTTTAAACAAGTCTCATCTCTATGCAATATCCACGCGTCATGATAAAGCTCTCCGGTGAGGTTCTGCTCGGGAATGTGGCCAACGGGATTGATAATCGGGTTTTGGAGGCTCTTTGCAAGGAGGTTTTGGAAATCCAACGGGCTGGAGTTGAAGTCGTTATTGTTATCGGTGGCGGAAATATTTGGCGTTACCGCGACTTTAAAGATACCGGCATTGAGCGTGTCACTTCCGATAACATTGGCATGCTGGCCACCATTATGAACGCCGTGGCCATGCAAAGTATGTTCGAGAAAATGGGAGTGGAGTGCCGTGTGGCCAGTGCTATTGATATACCGCAAATTGCAGAACCGTACTTGCGCCGCAAGGTCATCCGCCATTTGGAAAAAAAGCGCATTGTGATTTGCGCTGGTGGCACCGGCAGTCCTTTTTTTACGACGGATTCCGCAGCTGCTCTTCGTGCCTTAGAAACCAACTGCCGCGTTTTGCTTAAAGCCACCAATGTGGAGGGCGTGTACGATAAGGACCCGGATAAGTTCAAAAATGCTAAGAAGTTTGAAAAACTTACCTATCATGAAGTGCTCGAAATGGACTTAGCCTTCATGGATCAAGCGGCGGTTTCGCTTTGCAAAGAAAGTTCGCTGCCAATTATTGTATTTAATCTCAAGACTCGTGGTAACATCAAGAAAGCAGTAATGGGAGAAAAAGTAGGAACGATAATCTGCTAATTATTTTTAAACATTATGACCACAGAAGATCATATTAAAGCCGCCGATGCGGAGTTCCAAAAAGCACTGACGCATTTGCGCACAGAGTTTTCCAGGTTGCAAATTGGACGCGCCTCGCCAGCCCTCATCGAAGACCTTAAAGTGGAAGCTTACGGCGGATTCCAACCGCTTAAATCGTTGGCATCGGTAAGTGTTCCCGATCCGCGAACTCTCCAAATACAACCCTGGGATCGCAACTTATTAGGTGCCATTGAAAAGGGGATTCAGATGGCCAACTTGGGTCTCAATCCCGTAAATGATGGAAAAATTATTCGCTTGCCAATGCCGCCGCTTACCGAAGAGCGCCGAAAGGAACTTGTAAAAGTGGTCCACCAAATGGCCGAAAGCGCCAAAATCTCCATTCGCACCGCAAGAGGCTCGGCTCACAGCGCTTTTAAAACGATGGAAGAAAGCGATGAAATTACGGAAGACGAACGGCGGTTGTCCGAAAAACATCTTCAAGAAAAAGTAGACGTCTCTAATAAAGAAGTTGAAGAAACAGCCAAAAAGAAGGAACAAGAAATATTAACAATCTAAATGGATATTGTACTTACCATTATTGCGGTAATCGTCATTTTTTCTGCTCTGGTTTTAATTCACGAGTATGGGCATTTTATAATGGCTCGCCGCGCGGGTATCAAAGTGGAGGAGTTTGGTATCGGTTTTCCACCCAGGCTTTTTAAGAAAAAGTTCGGCGAGACGCTTTATACTATAAACGCCATCCCTTTTGGTGGATTTGTAAAACTCTACGGTGAGGATTCTTCTGATCCTAAGGCCCAAAAGAGTAATCGCAGTTTTTCCAGCAAGTCGCCGTGGGTTCGCACCAAGGTGGTGGTGGCGGGTGTCGTCATGAATTTTATTTTGGCGATTGTTCTTTTAACGATTGGTTTTAGTTTTGGAACTGAGCCGCT
>JBBTWV010000040.1:0-5818 GCA_038062615.1 Patescibacteria group bacterium
GTTTGGAGCGGGTAAGGGGAGTCGAACCCCTGTCCACTGATTGGCAACCAGTTGTAATAGCCGTTATACTATACCCGCAACGTTCAGTAATCTAACCTGAACGGCTCCAGAAATCAATTCCATCTGCTAACGCAGAGGGAATATGAAGAATAAGGAATCTGAGATACTAAGGTTTTATAGGGAAGGAAACTCAACCAGAGAGATATCTGCCTTGTTAGGCATCTCCAAAAGTACCGTGAGCCGAATACTTATACGGCTCAGAACTTTTGACGATGCCAAAAAGCACAGCTATAGCCTTTTGGCGTCAGTCGTTATTAACAGCTGACACTTTTTTGTTGTTTAAAATTTTGAAATGGGCCAAGTCGTCATAGCTTGGCCATTGCGAAAGGGTTTGGAGGGCGCTCCTTTACTCACTCTCCAAACCCCCTCGCAGTCAAAAAGACTGTGTTCTGGTCCGGGATCGACTCCACGCCTAAAAACCGTGTTGCCCGGACCAGTCCACGATGGAGGTCGACCATCGTCTAAAAAAGACCCCACCAATCGGTGAGGCCTTCCACTAACCCAATACTATCATGCAAATTAAGACTTTTACACCTCAAGACCATAAAATTAAGGCCCTCATTTACGGACCTTCTGGCGCAGGGAAGACCGTATTCGCCGGAACAGCGCCAAAAGCCATCTACGCATCAGCAGAAGGCGGCTTACTCTCTATTGCGGATAAGGCTCCATCGTTTGTGGACATCAAATCTTTGAAAGATTTGGTTGAACTTCATTCATACTTATCAACCGAAAAGCACGACTACGAAACAGTCGTCATTGATTCCATCAGCGAGATAAACGAAATCATCAAACTCGAAATTGAAAAACGTACCGGTAAGAGTATGCAACTTCAAGACTGGGGAGAGCTCAGCGTAAAGATACGGACACTCTTCCGTAAATTCCGCGATCTTCCGATGAATGTTCTCCTCATCGCTCAAGAGCAGTACATCAACGACGAGCAGAAAATTAAAAAAATAGTTCCGGCACTGAATGGAAAAGCCGCAACAGAAATTGCCTACTTCATGGACATCGTTGGGTACATCAACATCGAAGCCGACGGCACACGTTCTATTTCTACTTCTACAAGCCGAAACCTTTTAACAAAGGACCGGACCAACATGATTGGTGATGATACCCCCATGGACTTTCGTGAATGGCTTAAAAAGGCATCAAAGATCAAAACTGGTGAGCCAAAAGTGAACGCGGAATATACACAAACGCCTACGAAAGGCCAGCCGAACCACCTCAAAGACCTGAAGCAGGAGCTAAGACAGCGCGGAGCAACTGATGCCGAAAGCGCGCTTAAAATTCTAAATGAATTACTCGGCACTGAATTTAATTCACTCAATCTTACGGAAGAACAGGCAAGCAAGGCTTTTGTCGCGCTCCTTCAAAAACCAGTAGCGGAAACCGCACCAGCAGAGCCAGCGGCTAAGTCACCGAAGGTTGCCACAAAATCCAAGTCTGTACTTCCACCACGTCGAGGTAACCCAAGAAAATAATATGCCAGCAGATTTTCAAATTTCGGAACACTACAACGGCACGGTAAGGATCAAATTTTATCCCAATTCTCACCGCTATCAACTTGAAGGCCGGAGGGATTACCTCATCGGCGTCACGACCGCAACCGGCATGGCTGATAAATCGAAACCTCTCCTCATTTGGGCCGGGCGTCTCACGAAAGAGTATCTACTCAAAGCCATGCAGGAAGGCCGTGAAGTTAATGAGTCTCTCATTGAAGAGGCGATCAATTGGCACGAACTTGAGAAGCTTAAAGCGGCCGCCAGTGGAACTCTCGTACATGCTTGGGCCGAAAGCTACATCAAGGGAGAAAAGCCAGATGTACCCGAAGATCCAAACGTACGCAACGGTGTACTCGCATTCCTCAAATGGGTAAACGAGAACGGCGTGAAGTTCATCGCCAGTGAGAAGCGCATCTACAGCAAAGAACATGAATACGTCGGGACCATGGACTGCATCTTCACAATGAAAAAAGAAGGCCATGGAGTCATTCATGCCGGCGACTTCAAAACATCTTCTGGAATCTACATGGAAATGGCCATGCAAGTTTCAGCGTACCAAGAAGCTGAAGCTGAGGAACATGGCACAAAGTACGGCGATAAATACATTTTGCGTTTCGATAAAAACACTGGCCAGTTTGAAACGAAATCTTTTACGCACGCCGAACATATCGAACACTTTCAAGGATTTCTAGCCTGCCTCGAGCTCAAGCGCCAATCCAAAGTTTGGGAAAAAGAACATGGTTACTACTCGAAAAAATAATTTATTCCATAATTTTTCACTCAAATGATTAACTACAAGCCCCGAAAATTTAAAAAATTCTCCGGTGACTACAGGGCCACTATCACAGGAATCACCGTCGAGCCAAATCAATATTTTAAAGAAGATGAAGATAACTCGACAGAGAATGTTCTTAGTATCGTTTTTGACCTCGAAGACCCGGAAACTCTTGAAGTGATTCCGTTCACTCAAAAATTCGTTGCTCCACTAACGGGCGGTAATGATCTATTCTCTCAACTTTTAGACATTAATGGACTCATGCCGGACCTAGAAGGTGGTTCATTGGACGAGCAGGAACTGGTCGGCATGAAGCTCATAGTAACGATGGGAAAAAACAAGAAAGGGTACGGCACGGTTGAAGACGTGAAAGCTCGATCAATCAAAAAGCCAGTTCAAGAAAAAGAATCAGTGGAGGAAGAGGCTCCACCACCAAGCATAGATGACCTGCCTTTTTAATGAAACATACGATGAAGAAAATCGGCACCTCGATGGAAGACATCGTTATGTGCCAATGGTGCCGGTGCAGGCCAGGAACTCAGCTGCACCACATCGTATATCGCTCAGAAGCTCCACGGCATGAAAATCTGCACAGCCCGGCAAATATAATCAAACTTTGCATCTTATGCCACAACTGGTTCCACGCCAAAAAGGATCGCCGCACGCCAATCGTTAAGCAACGAAAACTCTGGAAGATTTTCCCGGAATACTTACAACCCTGCTTATGAATACCCCCCCCCAGAAATGTAAAGAACACACACGCACCAAGCTTCGAACCGAAGAATATCCGGTAATCGGAGAGTTCGGAGGTAAGCGAATTTATTGCCCTAAATGTGAGCGCGAAAAGCTCGAAAAATGATTACCCCGAAGCACATCACGGAGACACAGCGCACGACGCTCCAGAACCGCGCCCTACACCTCTACTTTACACTCCTGGCCGACGCCATGAATGAAGCCGGCATTGAGCTCAAAGAGGCATTACCAGAAATCGACATCCCTTTGGACGGGGAGCTAGTAAAGAACGCAATATGGCGACCAGTCCAAAGGGCCCAGCTCAACAAGATAAGCACCACAAAATTGACTACTAAAGAAATCGACAAAGTTTACGACACCCTCAACAGATATTTGGGAGAAAAATATGGACTTCACGTCCCATTCCCGAATATCGATGAACTTAACTCTCACCCATGACTGAATACCTTCTCTACCTCCTACAACTTAGCTCACTCATATGCTTCTCATTCTCAGTCTCGCTTGGCATTTGGCAGTTTTTGAACCTCCCTCCCTCTGCACCAAAATTGAGGCGCCGTTTACGCAACAAATATACGTCCGGTATGCCTCCAGTATCTCCGGCGATGACAAGAATTTTCTGGCGCTTTTGCAAGGTGAAAATGACACGTTTGATCCGCTTCGCCGCTCGCAAATTTACGATCCAAGAACGAATTCGTATGAGGACTCGTACGGATTTTGCCAAATTCACCGTCCATCACATCGCGAACTCGTAGAAGACCCTCTGTTTTTCTCAGACCCATTTTGGCAAATGGAGCGTTGCCTAGAACTCTACAAAGGTGGCACACCGTTCGGCGCCAAAAAGAACATCCCGCACAATAAACAATATTTCGATTGCCCCTAGTCTATGGCTCAAAAACGCATGTTGCACACTTCCATCTGGGAGTCTGAAAAATTTGGAAAACTCAGCGATAAGGCAAAAATTCTCTACATCGCCGCCATTACGTTTGGCGATGATGAAGGAAGACTGAAAATAAATGCCAACCTAATGCGCTCCCGTGTGTTCCCGTATGACGACTGGGTGACAACCAAAATTGTACAAAATTGCCTGGATAAAATTAAAGAATTTGAGCTCATGGAATTCTACGTTGTGGATGGACAGGAGTATGCACTGCACCCTAAATGGACGAACTGGCAAATATTGCGCAAGGATCGTTTCCGTTCGAGCGAATGTCCTCAACCGTTGGCTTCTGGAATACCCACGCAACCACCTGGCAACCAAACGGCAACCAGCGACGGACAAATGACGGCTGAACCTAGGTTAACAGAACCTAGGTTAACCGAACCTAGTACAGCGAAACCAACCGGCGGCGCTGCGGCGCCTTCCAAAAAAATGACTCAAAAAGATTTTGACGATTTTTGGAAAAAATATCCCAACAAGCAGGGCAAGGAAGATGCCCAGAAAAAATTCTTAAAACTCGACCGGACCCTTTTGCTGAAAATTTTTGAAAAACTTGAAGAATTTAAAAACAGCAAAAAATGGCAGGAAAACGGCGGCGAATTTATTCCTCACGGGTCGACGTGGGTGAACGGTAAGCGATGGAACGATGACGTGAAGGCTCGCATTATTCCAGCAGAAGTGCGTCGTGATACCGCCCAAAAAAAAGAGTTTGAAAAATACGAGCAGGAGGCTAAAGCCAGCCCTGTACGTCCCGAAACTCTTGCAAAAGTAAAAGCTCAACTGGCCGAGAAAATGGCTTGGCCCAACTTACCATAAATTCTATGCAAGGATTAAGCCCACAGGAAGAAAATCTTAAAAAAAACTGGGAGCAACTATCGCTCCTCCTGTCACCGTTCGAGAAATCCGTTATCAGCATGAGGCTTGGGTTCCGCGATGGGAAAGAATACTTGCTGAGGGAAGTTGGAAAAAAGTTCGGGATTTCACCGCAGCGAGCAAACCAAATTTTTTTTGAAGCATACGCACGGATAAAAAACCGCATTAAATACCTTTCACTTCAATAATTTATGAAACCATTTAGCACCACAATCCAAATTGTATTGGGAATCATCACGGGTCTTGCCGTACTGGGTATAATTGGCGGTTTTATGTATTTCTATTTTCCCAGAACAAACAGCGTCATTACGTCCTGCAAAGATCTGGCAGGGAAAACGTCTTGGATGAATTGGCCCCAAGGTTGTAGAGACAAAAATGGCGAGCCTGAACAGTGTGCTTTTCTAGTTTGTCGCCATATCAATCCATGACCCTCCTCTCCGGCGCCCTGTTCTCAATCGCAATGCTCATAACGGTCTTTGGGATTCTGATTGGGGCCTTCTACATCATCAATAAGATTTATAAATTATGAAACTCTTAGGACTTATCATCATCGGAATGCCAATATGCTTAGTGGCCGGAGCCTACCTTTCCTTCAAAGTATTCGATAATAAACTTGAAGCCCGCGGGAACGTGAAAGGCACGTTTCTACTTTTATATTCTGCATGGGCTGGAGTCTCCCTTTTATATTTTTCTTAATTTAATTTTTTTTACCCACCCCTCACAGGGGATGAACGACTATGACTAACAACACTCTAATAGTTCCACAAAATGTATCAGGCAATATCGGCTCATGTTCTACGACGATTCTACGACGAAGCAATCAATTTACACAGAGCGAACCCTTTGGGTAGTTCAAGTAGAAACAATATTACGGTAAGGGTTGCCTCGAATTAACCCTCTTACTCTTTAATTTTTTTT
>JBBTWV010000041.1:0-24698 GCA_038062615.1 Patescibacteria group bacterium
AGGTGGCACCAATGGTGTACTGACCGCTTAAAATAACCGGCGCAGGAATGGCTCCGGTATTCAGATCCCGCGCGAGAGCTTGAGCTTCTTGTACTCTAAATCTTCCGGTAATCACCGCATTGCCGCCGGCAATTTTTTCTCTCACGTTTGGGCTGGAAATCAAATTTCCTCCCACAAAAATTGCGACGGGCTTTTCTATATTCCGCGCGGTAATTTCTTCAAACAATTTGGCGCCTTCTCCATCAAACTGAATCGAAACCGTGGGCTGAAGGAACTGATCAAAAGTGACATCGGCGCGTTCAAACTGTTCGCCGGTGAGCGGAGTCTCTTGCCAAGGATCATCGGCGGTGGCAAAGAAAATCTGGCTGTACTTTACTTGGTTAAAGTTGTCGGCGCGGATAATGTGGTAGCCGTAAGCCGTTTCGGTCACCGCTGAGAGTTCCCCTGCACGGGTGAGTTTAAGCGCTGCCGCGGTGAATGCCGGAAGATAATTGCCGTTCATTCTTACCGCATCGCCAAGCTTTCCACCGGTATTTTTGGCATCCGGTTCGTCGGAAGATTCTTTGGCTACGCTCTCAAATTTGGTTACTGCTGTAAGTTTTGTGTGCAGCTCCTCAGCCCTGGTTTTAGCTTCTTCTTTGGTGCGAGTGACTCCTTCCGGTGCTTTATCCGCCCCGCGATAAGAAACCAAAATATGGCTTACCTCCAAGGCCTTTTGATCAACCGGAAGATCGGCAGCCGACCTTTTATCAATCACTTTCACAATAAAATATCCATCCAGCGGAGTGATTTGTTGATCCTCAATGGAATATCCATTATTGCCTTCCAGAAGCTTAGGAATAACCGTACCGGCAGTAGTTTTACCAATTTCCACCGAGATTTTGGGATCCACTACTTCTTTTAAAAACTGCCAGTCAACTTCTTCAAAACGGACCTTGCCCGGACTTGCTTGCGATTCTTCTTGTCCAACCAGTTCAAATGTCCCTTTTTTAGAAAGCACTTTTTGCAAAGTTGTCTGCCCCAATTTTTTAACATTTTCTTTGTGCTGTGGATCCGGTTTTTCTCGTTTTTCTTTAAATTCCAGCTGAATAGTTTTGCCAACCACTTTTTTGGCTTCATTGAGATCTTTTACGCCCGCCAACTCCACCACAATGTGTTCTTCGTCGCCAACAGTAGAGGTATAGATGTTCGGTTCCGAGACGCCGAGCCCGTTGACGCGCTTATTAATGACGTTTTTAACGCCCTCAATAATGGACGCCTTGTCTTTCTCCGGCACCTTGCGCAGGTCCACCTTGTAATCCAGCTGAGAACCACCCTGAAGATCCAGCCCTAAATGTACTCTTGCATTGGTAAAAGCGTCAGGCGTACCCGGAACCTTTTGCCATTTACTTGGGAGATCATAATAACCCAGTAAAAGTGCGAAAAAAACGATGAGGAGAACCTTGGAGAGCGTGGAGCGGAGCATAAAGAGAATAATTAATTGATATAGGTTGCGCCTTCCAGGCGCATTATTGGCTTAGCCTCGCCTCGACGGCTCGGCCTGGTAAGTTATTTTTGAGATTTTTTTGCCAGCTTTTTATCGAGGGCGTCATTGTTCCCTTTGCCTGTTCTGCCGTAATCATCGGCAAGTTTCACAATGTCGTCAAGTTCCGGACTGGAAACCTCAAAAATAACCGTTTCTTCCAAGGCTTCCATGCGATGGATCATGCCGGGGAAGATGTCTACTTTTTGGCCTGCTTTGAGTGTCTGTTTCTTAAGCTTTTTGGCGTTTTGTCCGTAGGTAAACTGCACCTTGCCTTGGATAATGAGCTGCGTCTCGGTCTTTTTTTCGTGATACTGAAGGGAAAAACGATGCCCTTTCTTAATCTCTAATATTTTGCCCGCATACCCCGGCGTCCAGGCGAACCAAATTTCTCTTCCCCATGGTTTTGGTTTCACAACTACTTCATGTAAGAATTCTCCGCGCATAACGGGGGCAATAATATCACAAAAACTTAAGCCGTTTCTTCTTTCTGATCTCTTCCACCACCTTTTTCACGTCGCCGGCTTTTTCTTTGGGCAAAACCAAAAGCGCTTGGTCGGTATCAATAATCACCATATTTTTAACTCCATAGGTCACAATAAGTTTTTCTTGATTTCCCAAAACCACCGATCCCTGGGTTTGAATGGCCAAATGGTTGCCCGAACTCACGTTGCCGTGCTCACCTTTTACCAGCTCTTCATGGAGCGCACCCCAGTTACCAATATCATTCCAGCCCAAATCCGCCGGAATCACATGAACCATTTTAGGATTAATTTTTTCCATGATGGCGTAGTCAATGGAAATTTTGGGTGCTTTGGCGTAGGTTTCGCGCTTCATGCAAGCAGCAAGAATTTTTGGCGCAAAACGCTCAAACTGGCGCAGTATCGTATTGACCTTCCACATATATAAGCCGGTATTCCAAAGATATTTAAAAGAGGCAAGAAAGGTGCGGGCCTTGGCTTCATTCGGTTTTTCGGTGAAACAATCCAGTTCGTAAATTTCCAATCCCTTGAGAGAAGTTTCTACCGTTTTTCCAATGCGAATATATCCCAAGCTGGGGTTCGCCCATTTAGCTCTTACCGCAATCACCGAAAGCACATCATTTTTTTGAATGTGATGAGCGGCAAATTGGAGCGCCTGTTTAAAAGCCTCCGGTTTTTGAATGAGATGGTCGGCATAAATAATCGCCATGACTTCTTCTCCATAACCGAGTTTTGCCAGCTGATGCGCCGCAAAGCAAATACATGGAGCTGTATCACGCAGGGAGGGCTCTATAATAAGGTGATTGGCCGGCAGCTGGGGGAGCTGATCTTTTACCAGTTTGCCGTAAGCGGACGAAGTCGCCACAAAAATATCCTTTGGCGAAAGAAAAGAAAGACGCTCGTACGTTTGCTGAAGCATCGTTTTATCTCCCACAAAAGCGTGGAACTGCTTGGGTTTAAGATCCCGAGAGAGTGGCCACAGCCTGGTACCGCTTCCGCCGGCGAGAATAACAGCTTTCATGGATGTAACTTTAACCTATAAGGCTTTGTCCTGTCATCTCTGGCGGCTGTTTTATCCCCATAATTTTTAAAATCGTCGGCGCAATGTCTTTTAATTCGCCTTTTGGCAGAGATTTTCCCTCATTTTTTCCACCTACTAATATAAACGGCACTGGATTTTTAGTGTGGCTTGGGCATGGCTCACCGTTTTCTTCATAAATCTTGTACTCAATATTGCCGTGGTCGCCGGTAATCATCGTCACATATCCATGCTCGCTGGCCACCGGAATAATTTTCCCAAGGCACTCATCAATCACTTCTACTGCCTTAATACTGGCTTTAAGATCACCCGAATGCCCCACCAAATCACAGTTGGCAAAATTAAGCGCAATGAATTCATATTTTTCTTGCTTGAGTTGATTCAAGAGCTCGTCGGTTATTTCTCGTGCACTCATCTCTGGCATCTCGGCATAACTGTGGCATCGCTTGGAATCAATCATAATGCGATCTTCACCGGGAAAAGGCTTTTCAATCTGACTGTTTAAAAAGTAGGTGACGTGCGCATATTTTTGTGTTTCAGCCAGCCGCAACTGTTTAAGTCCAGCATGTGAAATCACTTCGCTTAAGTTGTTTTTGATAAGCGGCGTGGGGAAAACCACCGGCGCTTTCTCGGAATACGGTCCTGTGCAAACCCAAAAAGGTCGCACCACTTTTTCTTGCTTAAATCCCACTGGTTGGCCGGTTTTAGGATTATTCTCACCGGTAAAACACCACGTCAGCTCACGCGCACGATCACTGCGGAAGTTCCAAAAAATCACCGAATCTTTGTCTTTTATTACGCCGTGCTCATCCAGCAAGGTCGCTTCAATATAATAATCGGTCTCAATACCTTTGGCGTAAGCATTTTTGACGGCTGCTACGGGGTCGGTTTCACGCACTCCCTTGCCCAGCGTTAAAAGATCATAAGCTGGTTTGATACGAGTCCAATTGGAATCCCGATCCATGGCAAAATATCGTCCCACAATAGTGGCGATTTTGGCCTGATCCTGCATTCCCAGTTCTTTGATTTTTTCTTGGATTTGCTGGATAAACGGAATTACACTCCGTCCAGGAACATCGCGGCCGTCGCTAATGGCATGAATATAAATTTTTCCAACTTTTTGCTGTTTCGCCAGTTCTAGCAATGCAAAAAGATGTGCGATGTGAGAGTGAACGCCTTGGTCCGAAATCATTCCGAGAAGGTGAAGTGCGGCTTTCTCCCCTTCATTTACACGTTTGCAAGCTTCTAAAAGTGCCGGTTTTTTAAAAAAACTTCCGTCCGCGATGGCGTTATTCACTTCTTCCAGTGTTTGAAGCGTCACTCGCCCAGAGCCAATCGTAAAATGCCCTACTTCGGAGCCGCCCTGCGTACCATCTGGAATTCCCACCGCTCGTCCCGCTGCTTTTAAAAGCGTCCAAGGATGTTCTTTGCGCAGCTTTGTGAGCGTTGGGGTTTTTGCCAAGGCAACCGCGTTGCCCGAGTATACTTTACCTTCGCCAAAACCATCAAGAATGATGAGCAGGACTTTTGCGCTTGGGGTCATTGGCCGCCAGTGTAGCACAAATTTTTTTCAGACAGTGGTTCACTATCCTCTCAAACCATCGTGTGCGAGGCAATTTTTCCTTGTCATCAAATTTTTTTCTATCAGCCATCATTCCACTACTTCCATCCAAATCCCAACATTTCGCATTCTCCATCGCCATGTCTTGGCTCAAGTACATGGGTTTACCACTATGTAAGTATGCTGAGCGCGCATCATAAATTTTTCCTGCATAATCGTTAACATCTTCTTTCTGGATGTAGCCATGAGCTGGTTTTCGTTTGCCTCCCTTACAAAAGCCTATGGCATATTTTTCAAAAAACAGAATAAATCTATGGCGAATTTTCCTATTTTCCAGCCAATTATTGATCTCCTGCACCTCAGTTGGCTCAAATTTTTTCTCTTTATAGAGCTTTGTAAGTTTTTTATCGAGAGCATCAGCCGATTTAGGCAATAATTTTAATAAAGCTTCCACTGCAGAAACCATTTTGATAAAGAACATCTGGCTATCGAGGCCAATTTCCTTTATGGCTTCTGCATACCAGAAAAAGGCATGCGTTAAATTTTGATGATATTCCTGGTCAATACTTCTCATGCGGTCCAAAAATGCTTTTAATCCATCTTCATTTGCCCAGTTGCGTTTTTGATAAGCAGTAAACATTTCAAAATTTCTATATGGATTAGGGCGAACATAGCGAAAATCATTCTCATAACGACTACGGACACTTTTCGAGGTTAGTTCACCACTCACGGTAGCCTTAAGATAAAATCTTGCTTGAAAATAGACCGAAAAGATGGCCATTAATTCGCCAATTAACCCGTCTTTAAAATAATACCCATTTTTAGAATACTTACTTTCATCAAATTTGTATTCCTTGTAAACATGCTTAAGCCTTATGGCGTAGGTAAAAAGGCCATTTTTATCTTCTTCCTGAAACAGCGCACACATCAAGGATCCATTTCCATAATCCAATACTCCGGGAATTCGGACCTCTGAACAAATCTCATGGTCTATAAAATAGGTATCTTTATCCTCAACCTTCTCTACTTCTTCCATCGCTAATATCCACCCCATGCGATTATCCATTTTTCAAAATGTTAGTTCTTTTCTGCTTTCCAAAACCTGCTTTCGGAGCATTCGTTGGCAAGTAGTTCTCTTTGCTCACTACTTTTTGTCCTGTTTTTTGTTCCAATTCGAGCCGCGCTTTTTTCGCAATACTCCCACCCTTTTTGCCAGCTACTTTGTTTCTCATCATTCCTTTTGCATTCTCACTTTGGGCAATTTGACGTGTGGAAAGTTCTGCCAAGGCTGTGAAAATTAGTTCGGCTTCGGTCATGTGGTCACGGAGGTTTTCAGTTTTTAAACCTTTGATTTTCTTGTGAGTTTTGACGCTTATATCAGACCATTCCTCGTGAATAATGTTCGTTAAAATGGCAAATTCCTCTCCTTCCTTGATGTCATGTTCGCTCCAATAGTCGGTGAGTTTATTGCGTGTTTCCTGCCCCATCATTCTTTGTTGTATCCACTTGCTACTACGTCCGTGTTTTATCCAATTCTCACGAGCGCGATTCAATGACTTTTCAGGGTCAGCTGTCTCCTGTAATCGCTCATACCCAACCTTTGCAAGCCAAAGTTTGATGGGCTCAGCCTTTGGGCTTGGAACCGATTGGATAAGGCGCAATAAGGTCTCCGTACTGGCCGCATCGGTGATTCTCATCTTCCCGTCTTCTGCGAGCATTTTCAACCGGTTACATTTTGTAACCACTTCGCTTCCTTCCTTATGTAAACGATTTTTTAAGACTTTCCAATAATTTCTGGCCAATTGAAAATCAGACTGATTCGTGAGAGCTGCAATAATATCCACGACCGAGAAAAACCATGTTTCAGTCGTTTCGTCATAATGTCTGCGAATTTTATAATTTTCAAAGACAGCAAGTGCCGTATCCAATCTTTCCATAGTAATCCTTTAATAGAACAATGGCTTCACTTTAGGTGAGCGTATACTCATAGTCAAGTCTCATATCGAAAGCAACTCAAGGTCTGTCTTCCTAGAAGCCGATTCCCCTCAAGTACAATCCTAAAATATCTTCTCCAAAGAAAATCACGGCAAAGGTTCCCAAAACCAAAAATGGCGCGAAAGGAATTTTTACGCCCGCTAATTTTTTCTTTTTCATGGCGATGAATATTGAGGCGATGGAGCCGAAAATATAGGATAGGAACAAGGCCACAATCACCATCTTCCAGCCGAGTATCACGCCCATAAAACCTCCCACGCGAGCGTCTCCCATGCCCACCCATTTTCCTTTTGAGACAAGATACTGCAGTCCAAAAAAGCCAGCGGCAATAGCGCCGCCTAAGAGCGCATCAAAAAAATGCGGGGTGAGCGGAGCCGCCAGAGTCGCAATGAGTCCAATCAAAATGGCAGGGAGAAGGACCTCATCTGCAACTTTGAGGTAGTGGAGATCGTAAAAAAAAGTAAAGAGAAGAACGAATGTGTAAAAAGCATAAAGAAGGTAAAGGCCCAGCTGCACGGATGAAAGATGAAGTGTCACGCCATCAAAAAATGGGAACTTCAAATAAAGGAAGGCAAAAAGGAAGCCCGAAAAAAACTCCAGCAGGGGATACATGTATGAAATATCTTTGTTACAGGAACGGCATCGTCCCCGTAGCGTTAAGTAACTTACAATCGGAATAAGATCTAATGCTTTAAGTTGAGTGGAACAGTTCGGGCATTTGGATCTGCCGGTGAGCATGCCTTTTTCGCCTTTGTGGATGCGGTAAATAATGACGCTGGTGAAACTGCCAACCGCCGCGCCAATAATAAAGAGTACGAGGAGAAAAAAAGTATTGAGGAACATAGAGGGGTAATTAAAGAAGTGAAAGTGAAGGAGTTGTTTGCTGTGGTTGCGGCTGATTTTGCGGAGCTGGTGCAGGTGCTGGCAACGGGACTAGTGGCATTGGTACCGGCGTAGAAGTCCCGCTTGATACATTGGCGCTCTCTAAGACTCCTCTTCTCGTGCGTGCCGTTTCAGTTATAGAATCGTCACCGGATTTTTGGGAAAACTCTATGGCGAGTTCGTACTGTTGTAGCGCATCTTGCCTGTTTCCTTCTTTTTCTGCCAGCTGGCCCAAATTTAAATATGCGGCCGCCAATTCCGGATCGCGCTTTATGGCCGCTTGAAGGTGTTGGCGTGCGCCAATCAAATCTCCATTAGCAAATAGTCCCCAACCCAGTAAGTTCTCACCCATAGCGGTATCGGGGTGCGCATCATAGGCTTTTTGGCCCAGCTCAAGGGCTTCTTTTGGGAGTTGCAGGTGGTTGATGGCCAGAGCCATGGGGCGAATAAATCGTCGAATTTCCGAAGCGTCGGTGGTGGCCACTTCTTTATAGAGTGGGTATGCTTTGGCAAAATCACTACGGTCAAAATAAATATCTGCCAGTTGGAGTTTTGCTGCAATGCGAGGCTGCCAACCTAATTTAAGCGCCGATTCAAAATCAAGAATGGCATCGGCTTGTTTTTGTAAATTACGACGCGCCATACCGCGGTAAAAAAATGCCGCTGGATGGCTGGCATCCAAATCAATGGCTTTGGCAAGGGAGTCTTCCGCATCCAGCCACTTTTCTTCATTCAAAAAAGCATGTCCTAAAATAATCCATACATCGCGGTAATCGTGTTGGGTTTTAATGGCATCAAAGGCGAGCTCAATGGCCAAACCGTTCTCGCCCACTTGGTCAAAACCTTGTGCCAACTGGGCCTGCAGGTATTCTGTTTTGGCATCGCGAGCCAGTTCAAAATCGCGGTAGATGGTAAGAAATTTTTGCGCATTGGATTTGAGATTTTCGTCGGCGCCGGCGGTGAGACTTTTGGTGAGTAAATCTTTAGACGCATTTTGATCATTCAAAAAAGCGGCAATGAGCCCTTGATAGTAGAGCGAAGTCTGGCTTGGAGGCGCGATAGCCCCAACTTTTGTTTTGGCATCAATGATTTTCCGCATGCCAAGCAAACTGCGCACTGTTTTTATTTTGATGAAAACGCCGCTTGGATTGAGTGCCTCGGCAAGCTCAAAATTCTGGAGTGCAGATTCATATTTTTTTTGGAGAAAAAACACGTCGCCAATTTTTTCATAAGGTCCAACTTCTTTGGGTTCAAGTTCTGATGCCTGTTGATAGGCCTCAAGGGCTTTTACGAAATTTCCGCGATACAGTGCGGTATCTCCTTCAGCCAAAAATTGCTGATATGTGGGATTTTTAATGACATTTTGCCTCGTTACGCGAACGGTACTGGTGCCGTTTTCTTGCACTGTGCTGCCGATATCAAAAACGGGTAAATCTATAACTCCAAAAACGCTTAAACCTACAACAATCATGGCAATCGCCGCAGCGGCGAGAAGCCCTTGGAGTAGTCGTATCAGCCAGACTTTTAAATTCATGTCTTAGTCGTGAGGAAGCAGATGCCGCACGCAATGGCATCGGCGGTGTCATCGCTCTTCACATCAACCGCCAGGAGATATTGTAACATCTTTCTGATTTGTAATTTATCAGCGCGTCCGTCGCCGGCTACGGAGAGCTTGATGTGCGAAGGATTGAGCTCTCGCGTGGGAACGCCACACTCTTCCAGCACTTCTAAAATCACTCCGCGAGCGTGCGAAACTTTTATGGCAGTGCGAACATTTTTTGAGAAAAATACCTCTTCTATGGCGGCGGCATCGGGTTTCCACTGCTTCAAAATGACCTTAAGATCATCGGCAATAGATCTCAGCCGATGCGGAAAAGGATTTTTTTTGTCGGTAAAAATGCGTCCAAAATCGAGTAACTTAAATTTCCCCTGCGGCTGCATTTCCAGAATCGCAAAACCCGTTCGTTCAATGCCCGGATCAATGCCAATAACACGCATGCAAAAAGTATAACATGCGCTCCGAACTAGATCATGGTGGTCGTTATGAGTTTTTCGCGTTTTCCAAAGCCCGCGTTGCACACCACGATTTCGTCACCGGTTTTCACAAGCTTGTGTTCCAACAAGGTTTTTCGGATTTGGACGAGGGGAGTGTTGAGATGGATGAACTGGACGAATGAGTGTGTTACGCCCCAAACAAGGCGCATCTGCCTTGCTACATGCTGGTCGGGGGTAAAGACGATAACGGGAATAAATGGGCGATACTTGGCGATTTCTTGTGCCGTATAACCGCTGCGTGTAATGGCCACAATAAATTTCGCGGCGATGTCGTGGGCAAGTTTGGTGGCATTGAGACAGGTAGCATTGGTAATGGGCATGTCTTCTGGCCGCTTGAGATTAAGCAGATGAGGATGATCTTTGAGTTCGTGCTCTACGGCAGAGGCAACTCTTGCCAGGGTTTTAATAGCTTCCACGGGGTACTTTCCTACCGCTGTCTCGTTCGCAAGCATAAGTGCGTCAGCATGATCAAAAATGGCGGTTGCCGCATCGGAAATTTCTGCACGCGTGGCACGCGGGCTCTCTACCATCGAGTTCAACATCTCCGTTGCCACAATTACGGGCTTCCCATACATATTAGAAAGATGAATAATCTTTTTTTGGTAGAGCGGAAGTTTTTCCGCTGGCAGTTCTACCCCCAAATCCCCGCGCGCCACCATAACGGCATCCGCGGCTTTAATAATGGACTCCATATTGGTGATAGCCTCATGTCTTTCAATTTTGGCGATGACCTTTGCCGGTGATTTTTTTTGCCGCAAAATCCGTTTGAGTTCAAAAATATTTTCCGCTTCTTTTACAAAAGAAAGCGCCACGTAATCCACATGGTGATGAATCCCAAAAGCGAGATCCTGCTTATCTTTTTTCGTAAGCGGATAAGCCGAAATAGAAGCCGTCGGCACATTGATGCCCTTATGCGTTTTAATCACACCACCGGCCTTCACTCGGCACTGTATTTTCGTTTTGACGCTGTTTACTTCTATAACCGTCAGCTCAATAAGCCCGTCGCTCACTAAAATAGTATCTCCGGCATGAACATCTTTAGGCAAGTCATGATACTGAATGGGAATTGTGCCTTTTTCTTTTGTGATAGCCAATGTTATGATCTCTCCCTCTCGCGCTTCAACCCCTTCTTCCGGCAACTCTCCAACACGAATTTTAGGTCCCTGCAAATCCTGCATTATGGCAATCTCACGTCCCATTTCTTTAGAAAGTTCCCGAACGCGATGAATAATGCCGGCAAATTGCGGATACGTTCCATGCGAAAAATTGAGCCGCACGCAGTCTAATCCCGCCGCAATCATGCGCTTTAAAATGGCCTTGTCTTGCGATGCCGGCCCAATGGTTCCAATAATTTTCGTTCGATTTTCCATAATGCTTATTTTAGGGGCTCGCGTCGCCCCCTCCAACCGGCAAAGCCGGATTGGAGCCTCCCCCTCTCGCTCGCTTACGCTCGCTATGCCGCCAGGGTTTGTGGAACGCGCTGGAGGCGAGCTAGGCCATGGCTTTGTACGAAAGTTTGTGCCGAATTTGCAATCTCCACGGCTTGTCGTTCAACCGCTGTGTCATAACTTTCTGCAGTCAGTCGTAAACTTGGTTCTGGAGTGGCTGCGCCCGTTTCTTGTGGCTGTTCCAATGTTGCTTGTGCCACGTCTTGCTGTAATTGCGTCTGGGTTTGTTCCACCGGCCTTCCTTGTTCAGCAATAGTTGGTGGAGCTTGAACCGCGGCCGGCTCTACCGGAAGCGCGTCCTGGGTTGTGGATACTTCTCCTGCCATAAGTTATTTTAAAGTTTTGAGAGTTGATCTTCAAGCCCGGCTAAAATTTGCACTTCTTTTTTGCGCACAATTTCTTCCAATTTGCGCATCGTTCCTCTCGTTGAATGATCCACTTCATTTTTAAGTACCGTCAGCGCGGCTTCTAATTCCGCCTTTTGATCTTTAAGGACTTCTTCCCGTCCTTCTTTATCTCCATCCGGAATTTGCTTCAGCTTTGCCTGCGCCCGCGTTTTGGCATCTTCGCACTTTTTATTAAAATCATCCTGTAATTTAAGCAGGTAAGCGCGTTGGTCATCAATGGTTTTTTGATATTCTTGGTCGAGGGTCATATTTTTATCTTATATTCTTCTGTTTATTCTACCATAAAAGCTCTTAAAAGAGAAGGCTTCCTCTTTTCGCCTTAGCGGTGAGCTTATCCTATTTCACTGTCACCGACTTTGCCAAATTCCTCGGCATATCCGGGTCATTTTTCCTCAAAACGGCCAGTTGGTAGGCCAAAATTTGCACGGGGATAATGTTGACGATAGGGGAGGCAGAGCCCACATCGGGCACACGAATCCAGTAATCAAAAACTTCTTCACGCTTTGGGGCCACACCAATAATAAACCCTCCTCGCGCTTTAATTTCCATGGCGTTAGAAAGCACATCTTCCCGCGTGTCATCATTGGAAACTAAAACAATGCAGGGTGTTCCCTTGCTAATGAGCGCGATAGGCCCATGCTTTAACTCTCCGCCAGCAAAACCTTCGGCATGAATATACGAAACTTCTTGCAGTTTAATAGCGGCTTCCAAAGCCATGGGATAGTTTACGCCGCGGCCAATCACGTACATGCTCTCCACATTTTTTATTTGCTGGGCGAGTTTAAGAATATGCTCTTCATAGCGAGGGTTGAGCATGTCATTAATTTGGGAAGCGGCTTCCACTAAAACTTTGCGACCCTCATTGAGCTTGCCCGCCGCGCAGTAGGCTAAAAGTAAAGTGAGTGCCAGTTGCGCCGTTGTGGCCTTAGTTGAGGCCACGGCTTTTTCTGGCCCGGCATTAAGATGGACCGAAAGATCCGCCATGCGATCCATGCTGGAACCTTCTACATTTACAATAGTGAGAAGCCGAGCGCCTTTTTTTTGCCCTGCTTCCAGGGCTTCCAGTGTGTCGGCGGTTTCACCGCTTTGCGAAATGGCAATCATAAGGCTGCCCTTTTTAATAAAGTGCTGAAAACTTGAAAACTCCGACCCAAATACCGAGTTTACATGCATTTTGGCGATATTGGAGAAAAAATATTCCGCGGCCATGCACACCTTCCCGGCCGTTCCGCAGCCCACAAAGTAGGTTCCAAAAGCTTGGGTAATGGCCTTGGCAACTTTTTTCAATAATTTTTCATCTTGATTGATGGCGCGATGGATCGTCTCTTTTTGCTCCATGATTTCTTTAAGCATGAAGTGTTCAAATTTTCCTTTTTCGGCTTCTTCTGCTTTTAAGTGGATGGTTATGACTCGCTTTTCAATAGGCTTGCCGGTTTGAATATTCATAAAACCATGCTGGTCGCCGATGGTTATCATTTCTTCATCATCCAAATACATCACGCGGTTGGTATACTCCAAAAAAGCGGGAATATCGGACGCGACAAAATATTCGCTATCTTCTCCAATTCCCACAATGAGCGGAGACCCTCGCCGAGCCGCAATGAGAACATCAGAATCCTTGCACATAAACAAAAAAGCATATCTGCCTTTTAATTCGTTGAGGGCTTTACGCACCGCCGTTTGAAAAACTTCGCGAGAAACTTTTCCTTTATATTTTTTGAGATTTTCTTCCACCAAATGAGCCGCTACTTCGGTGTCCGTTTCAGAAATAAACGTATGACCTTTTTTCATCAACTTCTTTTTGAGTGGAAGATAGTTCTCAATAATGCCGTTATGGATAACCACCACGCGATTTTGGCAGCTGGCATGCGGGTGCGCGTTACGTTGCGTTACGCCTCCATGCGTGGCCCAGCGCGAGTGTGCCATAGCAAGTTGGCCCGCTGGAAGTTTCAGTTTTTTGAGTTCAAGCTCGCCAATTTTACCGGTTTTCTTACAAACAAAGATTCTTGACTCTTGATTCTTGACTCTTGACTCTTCTTTCACCGCAACACCCCAAGAATCATATCCCCGATATTCGAGTTTCTTAAGCCCGAGGAGCACCAGCTCTCCTGCATTGGTCCGTTTTCCGCGATACGCAATAATGCCGCACATAGAATAGAATCAGGAATCAAGAATCAGGAATCAAGAATTATTTAAAAAATGCAAAAATAGAAATGCGATGCAAAGCCCTGAACGCTCGTTCATTCTAATCGAATCGTGACCTCTTGTATAGCTTTCGGGCTCCTGGTGAGGTTACGCACCCCATTTTTTTGCACTAGAACCATGTCTTCCAGTCGTACCCCAAACTTGCCTGGCAAGTAGATGCCGGGTTCAATAGTCACCACCGATCCTTCGGGAATTTTGCCCGTATATTTTTGTGAGAGATTCGGAAGTTCGTGGATATCCAAGCCTACGCCATGTCCTAGCGAGTGTCCAAAATACTTCCCAAAACCTGCTTTTTCTATCACGGATCTTGCCCAGGTGTCGCCATTTTTCCCGCTTACGCCGGCTTTGAGTTTTTTCTCAGCGGATATTTGCGCCTCCTTCACCAACTCATAAATTTTTGTCTGTTCCGCGGTTGGTTTCTTGGTAAACAGCACTCGCGTCATATCGGAGCAGTATCCTTTATAAATCACACCCATATCAATAAGAATCATGTCGCCCTTTTTCAACTTTTTATGACTATTTTGATGATGCGGCGAGGCACTGTTCTCGTTGATCCCCACAATTGGCGGGAAAGAAATATCATCAGCACCCAATTCGTGCGCTAGTGACTCTATCTTCCAATCAATTTCATGTTCGCTTACGCCAGATTTGAGCCACCTTCGGAGAATATCCAAAATGGCATCGGTGATTTTTTGCGCTCGCTCAATATTGGCCAGTTCAAAAGGTTTTTTGATCATTCGCCGCTTTGAGAGCTCATCTCCAATATCCACTATCTTGGTGTTTTTGGAGATTTTTTTGAGATATTTCCAAAATTGCAAAGTCATATCACCACCTTCAATGCCTAGTTGCCGCACGCGCTCTTTTTGCAGAAAAATTTTCCATGATTTTTCAAATCCGCCGGTAATATCAATCACCACAAAGTTCTTTGGCAAAACGGATTTAGCCACCAAATGGTATCGCGCATCCGTAAACAAAAATCCACGTTTCCCATTGAGTGCAAGATACCCTGATGTTCCCGTGAAGCCGGAAAAATAACGAATATTGGTTTTATTGGTAACCAAAAGGGTTTTAGGAAGCGCCATGGCGCCATCTTATCATAGGGGCTCGCGTCGCCCCCTCCAGCCAGCAAAGCCGGACTGGAGCCTCCCCCTCTCGCTCGCTGTGCTCGCTATCTACTGTTTCTCCTTTCGTTTATCAAAAATGTAGCCGATGCAGTGAATCGTGTGGATGAGTTTTTCTCGGAAGGGTCCATCAATTTTTCGCCGCAAGCGGTTAATGTGAACGTCCACCGTATTGCTGGCAAAGTTAGCATTGCGATCCCACACATGTTCCAAAATCGCATTGCGTGTAAGCACCTTGCCCCGATTACAAATAAAAAATTCCAGCAGCGCAAACTCCTTATTTCGCAGCGGGATCATGCGATTATTCCGTTTTGCCCAGCGCAACTCCGTATCCAGCCACACATCAAATCCGCGTATCCATCGGCTCTCCTCAGTTGTCTCGCGCTTGTAAATCATATTTTTTAGCCGCATTGCCACCATGTGGTAAGAAAGCGGTTTGGCAAAATACCGATTGGCGCCGAGTTCCAGGGACATTTGTTTGGTTTCTTCATTTTCGGTCTCATCAATGATTACAATCGGCAAGGTATACCTCTTTTTTCTTAAATCTCGGACCGCTTCCAAGATGTCCCGGTCGGGAGATTGGCAATACATTATCAAAATATTGGCTTCAAACAGGGAATTCTCAAAATCTTGAGCCGGTGGCCAAAGCCGGCTTTCTACCTCCATGTTCTCAAAGCGCAGTCCTCTCTGGATGGAGCCGATTCTCTTGCCAGGTTTGTGGAGGAGCATGGCGAGCATACGAGGGAAAGGTTATAATCTAAAGGCGAATTTGAGTCCAAGGCTTCATTGTAGAGGAGCACCAAGTATTGTCAAAAAATAATTACATGCTGTGGCCGTGGAGCTCAATTTACATCAAGACAATCTATTAAATTAGCTGTTGTGATATTATGACAACATTGCTAAAATTTCGCTCCGTGTCATGATTTCAAAACACTCACTTACCGAACTTTTTAAGACTCACCATCTGCCTGTGTACCGCGTGAAGCAGGTTTTTCATGCGATATATAAAGAAGGGGAGAGTGACTACTCTAAAATGAGTGTGTTGCCCGCTGCGGCTAAAATACTTCTTACGGAGCACGCGCCGGTTTTTTGTTTTTCCGTGGTGCGTGAAGTAGTTTCGTCCAACACCGACACGGTAAAAACTCTTTTTAAATTAAAAGATGGAAAACTCATTGAGGGCGTGTTGATGCGGTTTCGCGATGGTCGCCGTTCTGTTTGTGTCTCCAGCCAAGTAGGCTGCGGACTCAAATGCTCGTTTTGTGCCACCGGCACTATGGGATTTTTCCGCAATCTCACGGATGAAGAAATTGCCGACCAAGTTCTCTATTTTGATCAGTGGCTTAAAAAGTTTCATCACGAAAGGGTAGATCATGTCATTTTTATGGGCATGGGTGAGCCCATGTTGAATTACGAAAGCGTGATGTCGGCCATTCGCACGCTCAATGATCCAGATGCCCTTGGAATTGCAGCCCGACATATTACGGTTTCCACTTCGGGGGTTATTCCCGGGATTGTAAAACTTAGCGATGAGGAGCTCCAAATTAATTTGGCCGTGAGTCTCCACTCACCGGATCAAGCTTTGCGCGAGAGCATCATGCCTATTGCCAAGCCCTATACCATCCCAAAACTCATGGAGGCCTTGCATGACTACGTCGAAAAAACTCATCGTCGTATTTCGTACGAGTACGTCATGCTCAAAAATATTAATGACTCGCCTCAAACGGCACGACAGCTTGGCAAACTCATTCGCGGTCAGCGCTGTCATGTAAATCTCATCCCTTATAACGAAACGTATCTTGGATTTTCCAATTCCGGAAAATCCCGAATAGACGAGTTTCGGGAAATCGTTGAATCTTACGGCGTTCCGGTTACCGTGCGCGTCTCACTCGGGCAAGACATCAGCGCGGCTTGCGGCCAACTTGCGGTAGAGGAAAAAAGGAAATAACAAACCTACCTCCTACAAACTATTTGTGGCACTCCTTGCAACCGACGTTAAAGAGCACTACCAAGCCCCAAACCAAAACGATGATGGGCCAGGTCCAACCCCATGGGCTCACCAAAAAGACGCCCAGTTGTTGAAGTAATCCAACGACACCAACCACGAGTAATGTTAGACCGGCGAGCCAGTGGCAAAGCATACTGCACGCATGGCACATATCTTTTGAACTGTGGAAAAACATAAAATTAATTTAAAAAATAAATTACTTGATTTGGATTATACGCTTCCCCTCAATGTTCTCAGGTGTAAATCTTATTGCGAGATTGTAGAATCATCTTTTAATTTTTGGCGGCTTGCCTAGCGGAAGGCAGGCCTGTACCTTAGAACCCGTATGAAATCCTCCGTCACCATGGAAAAAATCGTCTCTCTTTGTAAGCGCCGCGGCTTTGTATTCCCCGGTTCAGAAATTTACGGCGGCTTAGCCAACACTTGGGATTACGGTCCGTACGGCGTAGAGCTCATGAATAATGTGAAGAAACTTTGGTGGTCGTATTTTATCCACCGGCGGGAGGACATGGTGGGTCTTGATGCCGCCATTCTTATGAATCCGCGGGTGTGGGAAGCTTCCGGCCACGTGACGTCTTTTTCTGATCCGCTTGTTGATTGTAAAAAATGCCACGAGAGGATTAGAGGGGATAAACTTATTGAGGAAAATTTTGGAAAGGATTTTTTTACCTGCATTGACGACATTATCTCTGATATAGAAAAAAGAGGAGCAGAACATCCAATGGTTAAGGAAAATATTCGAACTGGAACAAATAAAGACCCCAGCTGGTGGGTCAAAGAAACACGAAGTGACCTAGAGAAGCGGAAAAAGAATTCGATTTCCGCGGTAAATTATATTTTGAAACACGATAGATCACTGAAGTGTCCAAAATGCGGTGCTTCTGATTTTACAGAATCGCGTTCGTTCAACCTTATGTTTAAAACATACCAGGGGGTGATTGAGGAAGATGCCGCAATGGTCTATTTAAGACCAGAAACCGCGCAGGGTATTTTTGTGAATTTTAAAAATGTTCAACAGACCACGCGCAAAAAAATTCCGTTTGGAATCGGGCAGATTGGCAAGGCTTTCCGTAACGAAATCACGCCTGGCAATTTTACCTTCCGCACCCGCGAGTTTGAGCAGATGGAAATTGAGTACTTTGTGCATGAATCTAAATGGAAAAATATCTATGATTCTTGGCGAGAAAACATGAATACTTTTTTTGTTCAAGAGCTGGGATTTAAAAAAGATAACATGCGCTGGAGACAGCATGATAAAGACGAATTATCGCACTACTCAAAGGAAACTTGGGATATTGAGTATCAGTTCCCGTTTGGCTGGGGCGAGTTGTGGGGTATTGCTTACAGAACGGATTATGACCTCAAACAGCACGAGGAGTTTTCCGGTGAAAAATTAGAATATTTGGACCCGGAAACCAATGAAAAATTTGTGCCGCACTGCATCGAACCCACATTTGGAGTGACTCGCACGGTTTTGGTGGCGCTTTTGGAGGCCTATGACGAAGATCAGGTATTTACTGAAAAACCGGGTAAAACGCCCCAGGAGAGTGTGGAGACGCGTGTCGTTATGCGGTTTTCTCCAAAGTTAGCTCCGGTAAAGGCCGCCGTTTTACCTCTCATGAAAAAAGAACCGCTTGGGCCAAAAGCTCGTGAAATCTTCCAGCTTTTAGCAAAGCATTTTGTAGTGGAGTACGACGAGAGCGGCTCCGTGGGCAAGCGCTACCGCCGCCAAGACGAAATCGGTACGCCGTACTGTTTTACCGTGGACTTCCAGACTCTCGAAGACGATACGGTAACGGTTCGTGATCGGGATACCATGAAGCAGGAAAGAGTGAATGTAAAAGAGATTCTCTCTTTTTTACAGGACAAAACAAGGTGAGGAACATACTTGTAACACTCCTCATCGGTCTCATCAATTTGACATAAACTAAAAAAGAAATACAATATCTGCTCATGCCACCACCACTATTTAATCGAGTTGATGAAGAGGATGAAGAGGAAGACTACGGTGGACATGCCATCGGGATGTTGGTAGCTGCCGCCGTATTGGCAACCGGGGTAGCTTCGTACAAATTGGCCGCTTGTATGAATATTGACGGTGTCAAAACATCGGGTGCTGTGGAAGAAATGATTCTTTCCGCACGGGATTCTATACGGCGCCCGCACGCTATTCAATGCATGCCGCATAATGATGATCTTCCCCGTTCTCCATCAAACGTCATCTGCGGGATTACGGAGCTAGACAGCAATCGTCAGCATTTTTTTATCCGTTCTTTAAATGCGGTTGATTCAACAAAGATGGTTTATCCGGAGGCCATAACCGTGACGGCACATGAGGAGGTAGGTGATGCCATGATCCATGGTTTTAGCGTCGCTTTCGGAACTGATTCGAATGACGGCAATTTCTGCGGCATCGCGAGAGGACAGGCAAAGGCGAGGCTTTTTCCTCAGGCGGCATGTGAGGCTATAGATGAATTGATCCGTGAATTTCTCGAAGAACTTCTTAAAAATTTGGAAGTGCCAACTCCGGTTCCAACGCTCAAACCTACCCCTCTTTCAACTACCGCAACGAGCCGTGAATGACACTTATTGCACCTTCCACACGTTGTTCTTGGGTCTCACGCGAATGCCGTACGTCTTCATTTTTTCTGGGAACTTCGTTTTAATGTAGCTGCCAGAACCACCCTTACCATAGTCTCCAGAAGGGCTTACATCACAGGTAACTCCGCGCTTTTTCACCGCTTCAAATTCGTGAGGATAGAAGGTAAAAGTGAACGGCACTGAAAAATCCTTAGGTCCTTCGATTTCCATCGCTTCCTCATCCAAAATGGAGAGGTCGCGTTCTTCTTCAAAGAGATATTTGTACCCGCCGCGTCGTTTGAGCCGATTCATGCGGCAGTGAATATTGAACGCATAATCTTGCCCGAGGGTAATAAAATCGCCTTCGTAGTGAAAATCCACATTTATTTTGAGGAGCTTGTTTTCACCGTCCGTAAATATTTCCGGCATCCACGTAAAGGATTTAATGGTCATGGTGCCAAGCGATGCTGGCTCCTCAGAAAGGCCTTCTTCAAAAGCTGTCGCATGATTGGCAGATGCTCCCAGTGGCAATAACAAAAAAATGAGACTGGCGGCGAGAATTTTTTTCATAAAATGGAAATTAAATGATAAGAATTTTTTGAAGATTATTTAAGTTTTTTCCAAGTGTTCCCTTGTGCTTTAAAGCGATTTCTGTACCTTTCCGTTTCGGGTGCAAATTTTGTTGTCACATAATCATCATTGGAGTAGCCAAAACTGCAGTTCACCGTGCGTTTGGAAGCCACGGCAAATTCACCGGGTGTAAAGGTGAGCACAAACGTATGTGAAAAATCTTTTGGACCTTCTATGACATTATCGTCCAGGCCGAGCCGTGGCGAGGCTACTGTATTACTGCGCCCAAGGGGCGCATCTTCTTCTAAAATAAGGTCTCGGATTTCATAAAAAAGATACTTGGTGCCTCCTCGCGTATTGCGAGTGATGCTGCAAGAAATATTAAAATTGTATTCCGACCCCAGCCCGACTTCCAAAAAATCGCCTTCGTAATGAAAGTTCACTTTTGCTTTGAGGAGCTTGTTTTCTCCTTCAGAAGTGGCTCCTCGCGACCATTCAACCGAGCGGATGGTCATGGTATTGGCAGGCGTTTCTGTGGTATCAGCCGCCAAGGCCAATGAACTTGTCCCCATGGCAAAAATTCCAAGAATGATGATGTACTTTTTCATAGTGACTATAAGATTAAGATAGGTTGTTAGAATGCCACTTTTCTGATACAATATCAAGATTAAATAAAAACAAAAGCCCTATGCAGGTTTTTACTTTGGAGTTTTGGCGACAGGTTGGTTCCAGCGGATTGGTGAATTTTCTCAAAGACTACCCTTTAGAGACTCTTTTCGGAATCGTTGGGCTTATTATTGCCTGGAGTATTTTTGTAGAAATGTTCCGGTATGCATGGCATCGGCTCATTAATGAGCGTGGTTTGGTGTACATGCAGATCACCATGCCGAGAGAGGACTCTCAAAAAGACAAAGAAAAACAAGTTGAAAAGGATTTTCGTGAAAAGATCGGCATTATGGAGCAGCTTTTTAGGAGTTTGTACGAAGTTCGGGAACTTTCCATCCGCAATATCGTGAGGCGGTTTATTTTTAATCACAATATTATTTCGTTTGAAATTGTGGCGCAAGATAAGTATGTCAATTTTTATGTCGTCGTTCCGCAGGAATACCAGAGCATTGTGGAAAAACAAATTACTTCGTATTACCACGACGCTGATATTCAAATTGCGAAACCATATCTCGCCAAAAAACCTGGTACCAAAACCATCGCTTATTACGCGTATGAAAAAATGTCTGATTGGTTTCCGGTAAAAACCTATAAGACGATTGAGAATGATCCGCTCAACAGTATGACCAACGTGCTTTCTAAGTTATCGGATGATGAGACCGCTGTGGTGCAACTCATGATTCGGCCAAGAAATGGAAGATGGCGCAAAAAAGCGGAAGATTTTGGCACTGCCATGATGAAGGGAAAAGAGAAGACGAGTTTCTTTCAAAAAATACCAATCGTGAGTCATATCCACACGTTCCTTGTCATGATCTTTTTTGGCTACGACCGAGCCAAGGAAACCACAAGTGAGCCTGGTGCCAGTCATGGTGATGCGTATGTGCGTATGCTCCAGACCAAAGAAGAAGTGGCCAAACAGATTGGGCACAAGTCCCAGCAAGATGGTTTTGATACGGTCATACGTCTCATTGTCTCAGCCAAAACAGGCAAGCGCTCCGCGGAAATCATGAACGACTGCATTGTTTCGCTCAGTCTTTTCAAAGACCCTTCCATGAATTATTTCCAAACGCGGCGTATTCTTCCCATTCACGCCATCAACAGTCCTTGGATGATGCATAATTTTCAGCATCGTATTTTTAGATGGGGCGAGAAAAAATCCATTATGGTTCCGGAGGAACTGGCATCTTTTTTTCATTTTCCAAACAGCCATTACAATTACACGCCTATTATTAAATGGCTTCAATATAAGGTTTTACCGGCACCCATTGAGCTTCCCACGGAGGGTCTGCTTTTGGGGCATAACGTCTATCGTGGGGTGAAACGCGAGGTGCGCATCATGCGCAAAGATCGCATGCGTCATCACTATGTTATTGGTCAGACGGGTACTGGTAAATCCGTCTTTTTAGGATGGATGGCTCGGCAGGATATTATCAATGGCGAAGGCCTTTGTGTGGTGGATCCTCACGGCGATCTTATTGATGACATTTTAAAATATGTGCCGAAGGAGCGGGCACGGGATGTGGTCATTTTTGATCCATCCGACCAAGATCGCCCGATGGGACTCAATATTTTGGAGGCGCACACGCCGCAGCAGCGCGACATGGCTTCCAGCCAAGCGACGGAAATTTTCTTAAAATTATTCGGTGATGAGATTTTTGGTCCGCGCATTCAGCATTATTTTAGAAATGCCTGCTTAACGCTCATGGAAGATGAAGAAGAAGGTGCGACGCTTATTGATGTGCCGCGCATCTTTGTGGATGACGAGTTCATGAAATATAAAGTCACCAAAGTGACGAACCCGGTGGTGAGATCTTTCTGGGAGCATGAATATGCCAGCACCGGCGAGCGCGAACGCCAAGAAATGATCCCGTACTTCTCGGCTAAATTCGGTCCATTTATTACGAATACGATTATGCGTAACACCATTGGTCAGACACGCAGCGCGTTTGATTTCCGCGAGGTTATGGATAGCGGAAAAATCCTGCTCATAAAACTTTCCAAAGGTTCCATTGGGGATCTTAATACGCAGTTACTCGGTCTCGTCATTGTGGCGCGTTTGCAAATGGCGGCCATGAGCCGTGTGGATATTCCTGAAGAAAAACGAAAAGACTTTTACCTCTATGTGGATGAGTTCCAGAACTTTGCCACGGACAGTTTTTGCTCCATTCTTTCGGAGGCCAGAAAATATCACCTTGGGCTCATTATGGCTCATCAATATATTAATCAATTGGTCGTTTCTAAATTCGGCAACACCAGCAGCCAGATTCGCGATGCCGTTTTTGGTAACGTCGGCACCATGATGTCATTTAAAATCGGTGCTGAGGATGCCGAGTACATGGCTAAAGAATACGCACCCGTGCTTACAGAGCAGGATGTCATTGGTATTGCTAACTACAAAGCCTACATCAAACTCAATATTAAAAATTCCACCACTCGGCCGTTTTCACTGGAATCTATTTGGAGTGAAGAGGGCAAGAGCGACAAAATTGCCCAAATTTTGCATCAATATTCCCGCATGAAGTACGGCCGCAAGCGCGAATTTGTAGACCAGGAAATTGAGGCGAGAATTGGAATTGATGCGGGAAAATAATAAGTTCGGTTAATGAATCTTCGTTGTTACAAGACATTCTTGAATGAGAACCACCGCATGGTTTATGAGGAAGCGCCGTTGGATAGATTTGATCATCCAGACGGTGGTGTGGAATTACCGCCATTAAGGCCCTACAAAACTGGTGCCGATAAAGCTGCTGAATTAAGGGAGCGCGGAATCACCATTGAATCTCGCCTGAAGGCAGTTGAGGAAGAAATTGATGGAATGGATTCTGATCCGGACGGGAGTTTATATGATCCTAAGGACTTTGTAGGTGAAAGAAATAAAATTCGCTTGGAGAGAAAATTTCCTGAAATCGGCCAAAAAATGATAGCCTATATTGGTTATTATTCCGCTTGTGCTATGGCGGCCCGGCACATCTATGATCTTTATAAAAAAAATCTGGAAGCTAGTTTCCCAAAAGAATGGAAAGAAAAAATAAAGCCTGGCGCAGATAATGCTTTGAGTGAATTTGAGGATACTGAAAAATGGATCGGCCCAGAAGATGCTCTTTATGAGAGATTTGCACGTGGAGAAGGGCCTGCAATGAATCGAATAAGCGCGGCTGTTTTGCCGCCAGAAAAGCCTCTTGATCACGTAAAGAGACGTTTTCGTGAAGCGGTGGAGAAAGGATTAATATCGGTCCCGATACCGCCAGTGGTTAAAGAAAAAGAGCAGAAACTCAGCCTTAACAATGCGCAAGATGTTAAAAATTTTATATTCGGATTAGATGCTGAATTCAAGGCGAAGGGTTACCGCATGGTAGATGTTTCGGAAGATGTTGGGCAAGCAAAAATTGATGTGTTTTTAGGAAATACGCATGTTGCGCAAATTTATACGACCGAGAACGACGCCTATAAAGAGATTCATGTTTTTTGGTACAAAAGGGAGTCGAGTTTAAGCGTTTTTCCCTATCAAACCGTGACGAAGGAGCAAATATTGCGTAATTTTCACGAATAATTATTTTTTCTTTTTACGGGTGATTTTCTTCTTCATCGCTTTTCGCAGGGAGACCCAGTTCTCTGAAATTTTTTCGCGCATAGCAATCGAAAAATGAACTTTGCGGCTGTGTTCATCTCGGCGAGGCGTTTTAGAAAGGCCTTTAGTTTTCTTCATAAGGTTGCGCCCTTCGGGGCGCGTTAATTGCTTAGCCTTGCCACGGCTCGGCCTACCACCAAACTTTTTTGAGTCCCATGGCAAAAGCTGCCAGATTCACTATGAAATGCAGTGGCACGGTAAGGATCATAACGGCGACAGTGTGCCATAACGGCAGCGGATAGACTAAACTTACGGCAACAAGAGCTCCAACCACAAAATCCAACTGATCAAACGGCACCCAAGGTTCACCCGCTGGAATGTTCAGGCGTCTTTTGAAAAAACTTTTGAGGAGATCACCCAAAAGTGCCCCAGCGCCCAAAAGTGCTCCTACAAATATGAGCTGCCAGGCATTGAACTCGCGATAGGGTAGAAGAGAGATCTTCTCGAACCATGGAAATGAAGCGAGATATTGTTGCAAAAAGATGGCAATGATCCCGAAAAGAATTCCGCTCAAAAGTCCACGGTAAGTTTT
>JBBTWV010000042.1:0-14002 GCA_038062615.1 Patescibacteria group bacterium
GCACCCAGTGCGCAAAAGTAACTGCTCTCCAGGTTGCTGAAGGAGGCTTTTTCTGGTATAATGATCAGATAAAAATAACCACCAGGCCGAGCCATAGCTCAGTCAGGCTAAGGCTAGATGCCGCATCAAGCGGATGCGGCCTAAGCAATAATGCGCAAAGCGCAACCTCAAATGCTTAAAAAAACTCTCATTTTTCTATGTTTGGTGATAGCTCTACAGGGCGGACTTTTTGTTCTCACGCCAACAGCTTTAGCAGACGCCAAAAATCCCTGTACAGCGGTACTCAAACCAGGGGACTCTATTCCAGATACTTTTTCGGTAGGAGACTGTCTCACTACAGAAGGGCAAAATTCGCTGGTGCCAAAGAAAGATTCACCAGAAGCCGCTGCCGTCGCTCCATCTGGCATTGTTGTCGTTTTTATTAAAGTCGCCGACTTGCTATCTAAAGTAATTGCCTCCATTGCGCTGGTGATTTTTATGGTGGGCGCCCTTTTGACGATTGCTTCGGAAGGCAAGGAAGACCGCTTAGAAAAAGGAAAAACGGCGATGCTCTATGCGGTTATTGGCCTGCTGGTTTCTTTCTTAGCCTTTATCATGGTGAGTTTTGTTCAGTCTGTTTTTTACTGATTTATGAAAAAGTTTTTCGTTCCCATTTTTGTTCCGGTCTTCACTGCTTTTATTTTGAGTTTTCTCTTTGGGAGTTTTGTAGCTCCCGCAAATGCCGCAGAGCCACAAAAAATCAAAGAATATTATGGAGAGTCACTTGGAAAAGGGGAGAAGGTCTATCACATTGAGGCCTGTACGATGATTCGCTCCTATGCGCCGCTTCGCTGTGCCGCCGAAAATGCAAAGGATTTCCAGCAATGTAAGACGGATGGGAAAACAGATGAAACCAAGTTTGGAAAAATTATTCAAGGGTGTAGAAGACCTGGCGTCATGGTTGATGCCTCAACGTATGAGGCGGTTGATGTGCCAAAATATGATGATGCTGCTGAAGGAGGTTGTAAGGATAAGCCCGAAAAAGTAGGGTACAAGTATGTGCCGGAGTGGGTGGTTTTGACAGCAACGGATAGTAGTGGTGCTGTCTCTGGTGATCCCAAAGATTGGCGTGCCCTGGGTTCGGTGGCTTGGGAGGCAAAAGATCCTAAGGATGTTCCAAATGGAATTATTGAGGCGATAAGTTCTGAATCTATTGGTGCTGCAGAAATGTACCGACCAGGTTTTTGCGCCACGTGGGATTATCTTGCGTCCGGTACCAGTTCTTCGGACGATGCCACAGAAATTGAAAAAAAACTTCGCAGTAAAGTTAAAGGTGCCGAAGGCATTGCCTTGAGACTCATTGGAAGAGGCTGTAACAACGACAATACCGATGAATCAACGTCCTATAGCCTAGATGGCATGCCTCCTCCTCCGCGGGTTCACTGTTCGGCCTTAAACCGCATTTCTGATTATTCCGGCGCAGGACTGGTGGCCCAATATATAAGCGTTTTATACAAATGGGCGGCCAGCGTGGTAGGAATTATTGCCGTTTTGGTAATCACGTTCTCTGGCATTCAAATTGCCACTGCGGGTGGTGATAGTGCTAAGTTGGATAGTGCCAAAAACCGCATTGCACAGTCACTGGCGGGGTTGGCAATTCTTTTTCTCTCGGGTTTGATTCTTTACACCATTAATCCAGGATTCTTTACGGGCTAATTATGAAAAAACTTCTCATCATTACGCTCACTCTTGCACTTCTTTTTACGGCTTTCCCAGCGTTGGCCGCTCCTAATGCAGAAGAAGGCAAGGTTAAACCAACCACGCTTCCATGTCCGGAAGTAGGGCTGGGTGTGCCCTGTATCCGAACGGAAACGCAGTCCAGCGGTGCTAGCATTCGCAACTATGTGGTGAATACATTCGGCTCCAGTTTCATTCGCGGATTTTTAGGAATTGTCGCTGTTACTTCCGTTATTTTTATCATCGTTGCAGGTATTCAAATGCGCATGTCATTTGGCAATGATGAGGCCATTGGTACGGCTAAAAAAACGCTTATTTATGCCATTTTTGGCCTGGTGATTTCCATCCTCTCCGTGGCGATTGTGCAAATTGTTTCTAAACTTCCTTTTAAATGAAAACAAAGTTCACAACATTTTTGACGATTCTCACGGTGACGATTTTTTCTTTGGTTTGGACCGTCCCAGTTTTTGCGCAGGACCTGGATGCGAAAATAAAAACAAGGCTTGATGAAATTTTGCCCAATAAAACCGTGCAAATAAATGGTGACCAGACCTTGCCTAAGGGCAATTTATATAAGGAAATTGTGCCTCAGGCCATCAATATTTTTCTCATGATTGCGGGAGTTCTTTCTACAGGCGTTTTTATTTACGCCGGCATCATGCTTATTATTGCCCAGGGGAATGAAGAAGAAATGACCAAGTTCAAAAATATTCTCATCTGGTCCATTATTGGCTCCGCTTTCATTGTTACCGCCTATGCCATTGTGAGTGGACTCCTTAAAATCTCATTTGTATGATTCAAGCCATGTCATTGCGAGCAAGGCGAAGCAATCTCCATAAGCTAGTACGAGTTTGCTTCGTCGCGGTGCTCCTCGCAATGACACTCGGGGTTTTCTCAGCCCCGGTGGCGCAGGCAGCCGTGACGATTGATCCTAAACTGCATCCGGATAACGCCCCGACGATTACCGGTTACAAAAATGAGCCGGAATTAAATATCGAGGAAGCTCGAGTAGTTCTCACCGGGCGCATTGTGGGTATTATTTTAGGAGTCGCCGGCACCGTTGCGGTTTTTTTCATCATCAACAACGGTTGGTGGTTGGCGGCTTCTGCGGGTAAAGAAGAGACCGTCACTCAGCACAAAAAAGGTCTGCAGTGGGCCGTGATTGGGCTCGTGCTCATTATTCTTTCGTACTCCATCCTCCGCTTTATTATTTCCCTTACGTTCAAGGCGGACGAACGAGTAAATTCACCTGCGCCAGCACCGGCTGCTGCTGGTGCTCCTGCGGCACCAAGTGGAGGAGCTTTCCAAAATACGAAGCTAGAAAGAAATCCACAGGGAGGCCTGCAGCACAATCCCGATTTATAAGGGAAGGTTGATGTATTTTTTCTTAAATCGCAACCGCTTGTTGCGACATTCGCTGTAGCTCAGCCGTTTTATTTGTGCCAGTTTGCCTTGCTATACGCTATACCGTTTTGAGTGAGGATAGGTTTAATGAGCGCATCGGCTTTGTGCGATCGGTGGAAGAAAAAATACGCAACCTTCCCTATTTTAGTCTTGGGAACAGCGCCTCGATTTTTTTCACCGTGGCGCCTTCTTTAAGTCCACCCCAGCTAATGTTATCCGGGTAGAGCTTGCCGCCTTCCACATGCAATGCCGCTTGAATTTTTGCCGCAGTGTCGGGCATAAACGGAGTAAGCATAAAGCTCACGTGGCGCAGAATCTCCAGCAAATGATACAAAATCTGCAGTACCTGCGCAGGGTCTTTTTTGGCTAACTCCCAAGGTTTTTTGTCATCAATGTATTTATTGGCAAACATAAGCAGGCCAACCATGGCCTCAAGTGCGGCTTTCAAATTAAATCCATCAATATGATTTTGGTACTCCTTCCAGGTTTTTAAAACCTCATTCACAATCGCTTCTTCACGCACCATTGGCGGAACTTTGCTGTCGTGATACTTCTCCGTCATCGTCAAAACTCGGCTCACCAAGTTACCCAAGTTGTTGGCCAGCTCGCTGTCAAACACGGCTTCAAAGCGGGTGCGGCTAAAATCGCCATCATCCGTCGTGGGAATTTCGCGCAACAAATAATATCGCACAGGGTCGAGTCCATACTGCTGCACCATCTCCACAGGATCTACCACATTGCCCAGGGTTTTGCTCATCTTTTGGCCATCAGAAGTAATATAACCGTGAACGTAAATAGCCTTGGGTGTTGGCAATTTTGCCGCGAGCAACATGGCAATCCAAAAGCCCGCATGGAATCTCAAAATGTCTTTGCCAATGAGGTGCACATCGGCCGGCCAGAATTTTTTATAAAGGGCGCCATCGTTTTCGTAATCCAGCGCCGTCATATAATTAGAAAGTGCGTCGCACCACACATACATGGTTTGGTTTGGATCATTGGGTACGGGAACGCCCCAGGAAAGCGTTTGCGCCGGTCGTGAAAAACTCACGTTTTGCTTTTCTTCAAGCGACTTTTCAATGAGGTTGATGATTTCCGTTTTGCGCGATTCGGGAACAATACGGAGCTCGCCGCTCTCGATCATTTTTTTGACCTGCGGCAAGTACTGGCTGTAGCGGAAAAAATAATTTTCTTCTTTAAAAGATTCCGGCGGTTTTAAATGAATAGGACACTTGCCGTTTACGAGATCTTTTTCGGTGATGTAGGCTTCACATCCTACGCAGTAAAGGCCGCTATAAGTATCTTTATAAAAAGCGTCTGCTTCCACGAGTGCCTGCCAAAGTTTTTGTGCTCCGCGATTGTGTCTCTCACTACTCGTTCGGATAAAATCATCATTACTAATGTTTAAAATTTTCGTAAGTTTTTGGAAAGGTTTGGAATTTTCATCCACGGCTTCTTGCGGCGTGACCCCCATTTCACGCGCTTTTTGAGCCATCTTGAGTCCGTGCTCGTCCGTGCCCGTCAAAAAATAAACCTCATCGCCAACGAGCCTTCGGTATCGCGCCAGGACATCCGCTTGTATAAGCTCCATAGCAAAACCGATGTGCGGCTTGGCATTGGTATAGGCAATGGCGGTGGTGATGTAGAACTTAGACATATTATTGGTAGATTTGGTGCGTGCCTACATCATAGAAAATAACTTGGTTTTTTGCCACAAAGCGAAAAATCACTCGATAGGATCGGTTGATAGAGAAGGAGGAAAATTCTTTCATTTTGCCGGAGAGTTTGTGAGTTTTGAGAGAAGGATGATGTGGATTTATCTGGAAGATTTTTTCTTTTTTTTGGAGATTGAGCTGGATGTGCCGCGGAAGAGCTTTATAATTTTTTTCAAAAAGAGGAGAGAGGAATATTCTCATCGAAAAGTCGGTAATTAATCAAGTTCTGATAAAGAATGAACTTCGTGCAGGTTCCCTTTCTTAAAAAGTTGGTCAGCTTGTCGAGCTGATTTAAGGAACTCTGCTTCGGTTAATCCTTCCTTGGTTTCTAGTGGAACCAACGTTATATAAATTTGATAACCAGAAGTATTTTTGATCTTTTGGAGGGGAATAATTTTCCCATTTTCCAGTTTTCCTCGGACGGTCTTAATCATAAGTAAAACTATTATACTCTACTCTGCCGTCCTATACAGCGCGTAGTTGAAAACTGGCAAAAAGCTGTCGCGGGGAATGGTTAAATCAAGACTCTGCTTGGCGGTTCCGGCAAAACCATCGGCGGTAATCTGAATGCTTGGCAGGGTGAGTTGCGCTTTTGGATCACTGTCTTCCACGATCACGCGATAACGAATATTGGCTATATCTTGTTTCTCTGCCGTTGAAAGACTCCCGGCGATTAAATCCACATTCGTGATATTGGTGAGGACGAGAAAATTTTGCGTGTGCTGTTCCAAAAAAGTGCTGATGGCATACTGTTCAACAATATGAAATCCATCTGGGGCACGTTCGTAGAATTTGGCGTAGTTATAACACTGGTTGTTGGTGCCCAAGCAAGTTGGCGCGGCAGCCGAATTTCCTTTATCCGCAGGGAAAAACTCGCTCATCACTTCCATGGTGCCATCGTGGGCAATTCCAAAAATCTTCCAGCGTAAGATGTCTAAATTATTGGAGACTTGTTCACCGCGCAGTGCCAAATCCGGCGAAAAATAATAATTTACGCGAAACTGTTTTATCGTCTCACCGTCTGAAGGTCCGCTAAAAAGGGGAATGGTGATGCTCTCGTTATAGCGGAGCACGGCATAGCGGTCGCTGTCCGATTGGATTTGATACGCTGGTACATTCGGAATTTCTCGCGAGCGGGCTTTAATTTGATACTCACCGCGAACGCCGGAAACTTCACTGTCTACCAGGCCGAGCCGTGGCGAGGCTAAGCCATTACTGCGCCCAAAGGGCGCAACCACCTGTGTCGTCTCAAATCCAGGAGGATTTTGCGCAATGTCTAAGAGCGCATGTTCGGTGGCGCTTTCAGCCGCATACCAAGCTTTAGTTTTTTGGACAAGCAACGTAGAATCGCGCAAGGCACCAATGAGCAAGCCACTTATTCCAATGGACAAGCTCATGAGAATCCCCATGAGTACGAGCGCGATGAGTAAGGCGCTACCGTTATTGTGAGAATTATTTTCCATAAGTTCTTGACGTATAAGTAGTTTGAAAATGAAGTCCGCGAGCCGTGAGTTTTATACCGATGGTGGGCTGCCACTGTATGGCATCCAGTGAAAAATTGGCTGATGCGTAGGGATCTTTTGCAGGAAAAGCGCTAAATGAAACATCTTCCAGGGGAAGCGTCTCCGATGTCAGCGGTTGCCAGTTGGAGCCCGTCCAAGTTTGATCTTTGGCAGGACGGGTTTGGCGCAAGGCGAGCAATTTTTTGGCGGTAGCATCAAACTTATAGAGCGTTCGCGCCAGCGCCGTTTTGCTCATGATGGCAATCACTTTTAAATTTTGATTTTGATTTTCCAGGCACTCAACATCCAAACGGGTGGTATCAATGCAGGAGTAGTCCGGCACTCCGCCGCGAATGTCTTGCGAGATGGAATCGAATGCAAATCGCACTTCACGGTACATATTTTGCATCTCATTGGCCCGACGATTGGCCGATACTAACGAGGTGTAAGCTCCTGCGGCGATGCTCAAAAAAAGCATGAAGACACTTATGGAGATCACGAGCTCAATAAGTGTGAAGGCGGCCGAATTTTGGGAGTTATATGACTTCATATGGTTTCCTTCTTATAAGGGACCTTTTTTCCAGTCCGTAAAATCAGCGCTCAGGGAAACGTCCCTCACGCCGCTAAGTTCCGTGTAATTGACGCGGCTGGTTACTCTTATGGCGCCTTTAGGATCCTTTCCCGCGGCAATCGTCACGATCTCAATAACGCGAGTGAACTTTTCGCCTTCGCTTAAAACAAGGTTGGGTGAAGTTGGCGCTCCGCTGAGTTTAGTGAGGGCAAAATGTTGATCTTGCACGCCGTTCTCAACCAATTCCGTAATCTCATACATGCCGTCTTCAAGCCCGCGCCGCCATGCACGATTTTGAAGCCAGTTGCTATCGCGTAAATGCCTTACCACTTCCACGCCCTCTTCGGCCAAATGGAATGCTGTAAACCGATGCATGGTTTCATATCCCATGCGAAGTGAACTGCGCGTAAGCGATGCGGCAGCCGTAATCACCATGCCAATAACGGCGATGGCCAGCACGGTTTCTATGAGGGTAAAGCCTGATTTTTTCGTGATGGTCATGGTCTCTCAATGATTTTTTCGATCTTGCCGGTCGTGAGTTCAAAAGAAATGGTTCGCCGCACGGTTGGACTATTTTTAAGTGCTAGCGTGATGCTGAGATTCTCTGCCGTCGGCTGAATTTGCAGAGTTCCCAGCGGTGGAGTGAAGAGCAGGGAAGCCGTTTTTACGATCACAGTTCCTTGCTGTATTCCTGTAATCGTTACTTCGGATGATCCGTTTGTGGGCGTCAATATTCCATTTTTTTCGCATCCTTCGACGGAATTTTTATACGCATACACGATTTTTTGCGAAGGACGGTTGGTTTCAAAGCGGATTCCGGCACACTGTGGGCTGGTTTTGCTTATCTCGCGGAGCGAGCTTACCAGTTGGACGAGTTTGTCCGTTTCTAAATCAATGGTCAGCGAACGCCTGGCCGCAGAATAACTACCGATTCCCAGTGTGGCAAGCAAAAGAATGATCCCGATGACAATAACGATTTCCAGGAGCGTAAAAGCTAGGCCGAGCCGTCGAGGCGAGGCTAAGATAGTAGTGCGCTCGGAGAGCGCAACCTTTTGTGTTTTCATACAGATTCCGTGAGGGAGAAGATTGGCGAAAGCACCGCAATGGCAAAGAATGCCACGGTGGCACCAATGAACAAGATCAGCATCGGGCCAAGTACCGTCGTCATATTTTTAAGCGTGTGATCAATTTCGCGTTCGTAATGTTCGCCAACTTTTTGGCTTAAATCTCCCAAGGTAGCGGATTTTTCTGCCACCGCCAGCATGTTAGTCACCGTTTCTGGAAACAAAAAGGGCGCCTGCGCCAAGGAAGCTGAAAGCTGTTTGCCTTCTTGTACGGCACCAAGAGCTTCGTAAGTCTTCATACGATAAATCTCATTGCCCACAGACGAGGCCACGAATCCCAGCGCTTCGTGAATGGGTAGGCCGCTTTCCATAAGCAAACCGAACGTATCCACAAATCGCAGTACGTACATCTTGCGTAAAATCGAACCAAAAAGAGGGATTCGCAGTTTGCGAAAATCCCAGGAAAACCGGCCGTCTTCACTATGCGTGTACCAGTGAAAAAAGACGACGCCAAAAATTGCCAAAATCATAAACAGCCACCAAAACTGGCTTACAAAACCGCTCACTGCAAGCAGCGCTCGCGTTGCCAGCGGCAACTCAAGGTTGCTCTGTTTAAAAATTTCTTGCATGCGCGGCACCACAAAAACCAACATAATGCTTCCTGTTATAACAAGAGCGGTCAGCACGGCAATCGGGTAGATCATCGCCGCCTTAAGGCGCATCATGAGGTCCGAGCGCTTATCTAAGGTTGAGGCAATTTTGGTGAGCATCGGCTCTAAATGTCCAACCGCCTCCGCGGAGCGGATGGTTCCACGCTCGGTTTCTTCAAACACATCGGGAAAACGATCCAGGGCTAAAGAAAGCGGTTTGCCGTGTTCCAGCTCATACGATAAAGTTGCAATAATGCGACGCAGACGCGGGTGATCGGTGCGTGATGTCAAAATTTTAAGTGACTGATTGAGCGGAATACCGGCCTTGAGCATCGTAGCCAAAAGCTCGAAAAAATACGCCTTCTCTTTATCAGGAACGCTTCGGCGATCAATAAAAAAATCCTCAAACCGCTGGCCAAAACTTCGCCCGGCGCGGTTGGTTACACCATAAATGAACTCATCGCGTACCGATTCTTTTTGAACATTATTGAGAAGCTGGTCCAGTTTTTCGGTTTGAGCGGCATTTGCAGTATTCATCTAAGGTTGCCCCGACTGAGGTCGGGGCGTTAATTGCTTAGCCTCGTGACGGGCTCGGCCTAAAGAAGGATTGGAAGGTGACGTTCAAATTAACGATATCGAGACCTTCCACGGATTCCGTGCGCGTGACGCCGGCATCGCGAATCACAAACTTGCGTGGGTTCACTTCCAGCGCTTTTAAAAAACGCATAATATTGGTGGAAGTTCCTTGGAAGCTGGCTGAAATGGTTACCGTAGGCAACAGAGTGTTTTGATCCAAATTAAAGGTGAGCGCGTTAAACGAAACATCGGCACTCTTGCTCATTTTTTCTATGTCTAAAACAATCTGGTCTTGCTCCAGCGCCAACGGAATTTTGCGGTCCAACTCTTTTTGTTCCACTTCGGTAAGCGTGCCTTGTGCCGTAAGTTGAGAACGTTTTTCTTGGAGCCCAGCCAACTCTTGGCTGAGGACCTGTGCCTGCATTTTGAGTCCATTGAGTTCTTTTTGCGCTGGTCGAGTGTGAAACAAAAATAGCAAAACAGCGGCAATAACAAACAAAGTGCCTACAAATCCGGTATGAATTTTTCGTTCGGTATACATTTAGAAAGTGGGTTTTTGATATTGAAAGTTCATGGAGAAACTCAGGACGGTGTCGCCTTCGGGCGTAATGCTTTTATTAATAGAAGGAATAAAAACATTTTTAAAAGAAGGATCGGTGGCAAATGCACGAATCAAAAGAGCAATATCTTTAAAAGGCTCAGGTGCATTTTTTCGGGTTGTTCCCGTTGCCGAAACGCTTCCTTGGGCACTGCCGGTGTAGGAGTGCAGTTGAATCATGGCCTCGTTGGTGTCTTTGAGTTTTGGAACCGTCGTCTCAACTTTTTCAATGAGCTTGGACCATAACAATTGATCGCGCTCAATTTTTTGAAGTTGATTTTGGACGATGACGGCGGCATCTACCGCTTGGGTTGAGGTACCTTCCGTGATTTGCAATGGAACAGTGAGCTTTTCCGTTTGCGTTTTGAGATCAGCCAGCTTGGCTTCGAGTGAAGACTGCTGAATTTGAAAAAATACCGAAAATCCCGCAACGGCTACAAAGACAAGCAAGCTTACCGGCATAAACCACGCGCGCTGGGCCTGAGGTATGGGAGTTGTTTCAATCATCTTAATAGGATACCATTTTCTTCTGTTAAAGGCAACTCTATAGAGACTCCTTAGCGCAACTCCAAATTCTATGGCACGAAAGGATTTTAAGAAGCACAATGAGGGATTTATCTGCCAAAAATGCGGTGAGCAAAACCCGCCGGCGGTTAAGAGCGAGCGCAATCACTGTCGAAAATGCCTGTTTTCACTCCATGTGGACCTTGAAACGCCGGGTGATCGCGCCAGCCAGTGCGAGGCTCTTATGGAGCCGATCAGTTTGGATCATCGGGGCAACAAGGGCTTTATGATTTTGCATCGCTGTCAAAAGTGCCGCAAAGAAATGTGGAATCGCGCGGCGGAGGATGATGAGTTGGCGGGGGAATGCTACTCCTGATCAGTGCTTCCAAGCTCACCAGCCATCATTTTTTCCATAAGAGAATTGTACCGGTATGATGGCGGTTTTATGGCCACTATTTCTATTTCAACATTTTTTTTCCCCAACTTTATATTTCTCGAATCGCCTACACTCATACCAATAAGTACACGTGCCAAAGGACTGGTGTAGCTTATGAGGCTAACCTGCGGTGCTGATTCTCCGAAAGCTCCTATGGTGTATTCTCTTTCTTTATCTTCCTCGGAGAAATACACAACAACGGTTGATCCAATTTGGATACGTTCATTCTGTTCTCGTATCTCGACCATCACCAAACTTTGCACCGCACTTATCAAGTCTTGAAGACGTTTTGATTCTAGTTCCAGATTCCTTTTCGCTTCTTCATAGCCAAAATTATCATGCCAATCACAATTATCTCCCGCTTCTTCTCCTGCTTGTTTCCCAACGTTCCGAGTTTTTACTTCTTGTTGGGCAATTTTTTTTTGGTGAATATCGAGGCCTTTTATGGTGAAACGATTACCTTCCATATGTAGACAATAATGATTAAAAACGAGGCATCATGCTAATGGGGAATCCCGATGAGGTCAAGCACTGCCGCGCGGTTTTCTGCGATAGTTAATCCTCCATTAACGTAAAAATCGCATGTTTCCATGACTTTCCCTAGCTGGCATCCTTCCGGGACATCAGCCCATTCGCGAGTCATATCCTTCTCAATTGCTTTCTGTCCGACTGGATCAATCTGTCTTAAACGTTCCACCACTCTTCGTATGCGTTCCTCACGGGGAGTTTCCACACCGATAATTAATAAATCACGAAAAACTTTTCTCAAATATTCCACACCCTCCGGCGTCCTCATGCCGTCAATAGCAAACTTCTGAATACTCTCGCGTGCAATTTGCTCAACGGCTAATCGCTCGAGAATATCTCTTCCATGAGTTCGCCTCATCTCGTTTGCCATCTCAAAATATTCATCGCGTGAAGTAGCGCCAAAACCTCGGTCCAGCAATTCAGCACGAACAAAATCGGATAATGAAATAACCCGATATCCGTGTTCATCGAGAGTGCTCGATATGGTAGTTTTACCTGAGGCAATCCCTCCGACTACGCCAACGTGATTTGTTTTAGGTGAACGTGTTGGCGTTACTCCTGAGGTAGCACCATGTTTTACAACGAGTTGTTCGCATAGACTGATGCATCCATCAAGATCTTGCGGTGTTACAACGACTTGCCCCTGCCCTTGGGTATACGCCGTGCGTTCGTCACTCAAAAAGTTACGCATGATACACAAAAAGGCCGAGAGCACCTCGAATAAGAAAGGATTACGCGTTTGATTATAAACAGCAAGCAAAACCGGCAATGCTTTTTCAATCGGCATTTTTGCAAAATGAATATGCCTTTTTTGATCGGTAATTGTTTCGCCTTTTTTTGCTATATGTCCCTGCAGAAATGCTACATAGGCTGGTCGTTCGCTTAAACGATTATGGTTTGGAGAAAGCGGGCAAAGACAACTGTATCCAAGGATGCTGTTTTGGTCTACAATGAGCGAAAATTTTGCAAATCTTGCGATAATCTCCTCGGCCGGACCGTAGAAGTAATGCTCTTCACCTTCACGAATACCCCACTGGCAAGCCGCGGCCATGGGTTCCGGAATGCCAATCAGTTTTTGATTTTTGTCCGCAAATTCCATTAAACGCGGGTAAACAAGATTGCAATCTCCTGGAGAAAGCAGGAAAGTTGTTTCGCCTTGTAATGTAAAACGGATACCCTTTTCCCGAAGCAATGCGACGACCTGGTCCGATGTAGATTCATCAGGAATTTCTACCGGAACGGGTTGTTGTAAGTATGAATCCCCCGACGTACAATCCTTGCAAAAGACCATAAAATGCCTTTCTACTTCTTTGACGAGACCACTTTTGGCACGAATGGTTAGTTTTTGCCCCTGCACGGCATCAGGATTTAGCGCAAATAATTCGTCGAGCGTGAGAGTTGTGTCACCAAGATGGATGGCTATTTCCTTGTCGTATCCCAAATCAATTTTGGCATGCGAAGTCAATTCCTTGTCAAGAAATTTACGAATGAAAAAAAGAAAAAAACTCCTTGAAAAAGGCGTTGTGAGTTCAATCTCTGACGTTTTCTGAAGCTCAACACCATCGGGATCGCGATATATGAGGACGCCGTCAGTTGATAATGTTCGCCCGCATTCTTCAATAAAATGATTCAATGCCGGAAATCCACCTCCATAGGTAAAACATTCGTGCACAACCGAAGAGGCATTAATCGCACTGATGGACCCTGTACTAAATGGAAATCCCTTTGAAGCATCCGCTTGCACCAGTGCAATATTTTTGTCGTCTCTTTGAAGAGTCGCTCGAAGTTTTTGCAATATTTCATGAGCAATATCGAGTACAACAATTTTTGGTCTGCGGACTTTTTCTGATTCTTCATCTATTGCCGCGATTATCCTTGCAAGCGCTTCACCTCCGCCAGGACCGATTTCCAAAAGCACGCCATCGCCAATGCGATCGAGATATAATCTGGCTTCCGATTTTTCATTAGGAGCGCCAGAGAGAGCCTCTAAGTAAGCGTCGGATGTTTTTACAGATGGTGCTCCACTTTTTTCTGCCATAAGATGGTCTTATGTAATGGCTTAACTGTATAACAATTTATTATTTATTTGTCAACCATCGCATTGTTGATGTGATACATACGTGGCACGATACTAAAATTTGCAAAATATATTGGATTAAAGGCCTTCCTTATAAAAAAATTTTAGCAGGATGATATTATATGGCCATGTTATTGCAGGGGATTAAAGCTTGGAATGAGTACATTCAGTCGGGTGACACCGTTGTGGTTGGAGTTTCTGGAGGGCCGGATTCCACGGCACTACTAGATTTGCTGGTGGAATTTTCAAATAGGCCGAGCCGTGGCGAGGCTAAGCCAATAATGCGCCCAACGGGCGCAACCTTATCAACGCCGAGCATGATGCTCAGGCATCAGAGCGAGCATGGTCTTCAGGGACCAAAGCGAGCATGGTCTTCAGAGACCAAAGCGAGCAAGCGGCGAGCAAGCGGCGAGCAAGCGGCGAGCAAAATTATTGTGGCGCATATGAACCATGGATTCCGTGGGAAAAGTGCGTTGCGTGATGAGAATTTTGTTAAGTTGTTGGCAAAAAAATATGGCCTGCTGTGTGTCGTGAAAAAAATTAAGCTCACGGGTGAGACTCACTTAGAAGAACGCTGGAGAGAGTTACGTCGTGAATTTTTTGAATCCCTGCGCGCAAAATTCATGGCCAAGTGGATTCTTACGGCTCACACCCAAGACGACCA
>JBBTWV010000043.1:0-8323 GCA_038062615.1 Patescibacteria group bacterium
AAAAACGCGTTTCATTTAATCAAATAGCGGAGAGTTTAAACCGGGCAAGGGAAGTTGGTTTTTTTACCGTGGTTTGTGCGCGGGATTTAAAAGAAGCTAAAGAAATTGCGGCTCTGAATCCTGATGCTGTAGCCATTGAACCGCCGGAACTCATTGGTGGAAATGTTTCAGTTTCAACCGCTTCGCCAGAAGTGATTGCGTCAGTCGTAAAGGCTCTGCCTAACATGTCGGTGATTGTGGGCGCGGGTGTTAAGACGGGCGAAGATATTGCAATTGCTTTAAGGCTTGGAGCCAAGGGTGTGTTAGTGGCCTCGGGTGTTACTCGTGCGCAAGATCCAAGAAAAGTGCTGGTGGAATTTGCCAAGGCACTGAGAGGGAAGTAAATCAAATTTATGTCACACGTTATTACGGGAACCGTCATAAAGGGCTCTGGTATTGGCAAAAAACTGGGTCTTCCGCCAACCATGAATGTGCATACTAAGGAAGTTCCTAAGACGTTAAAGTTTGGAATTTATGCCGTGCGCGTCAAAATGGGAGGACGGTTTTTGCCGGGCGTCGCTCATTACGGTCCGCGTCCCGCGGTGCATGCCCCAAAATCATTTGAAGTACATTGCTGGGATTTTGGGCGGCGCAAAAATATGTATGGCAAAAAAATTACGGTAGAAATTGTGAAGCGCCTGCGGCCCGTGAAAAATTTCAAAACCATCGCGGGGCTCAAGCGAGCCATCGAGCGTGATATCGCCCAGGCACAAAAAATCCTATAAAATAGTTGTAATATGAGCCTCATCAGTTCCCTTCGTGAAAAAATTTCGCCGCAAAATTCGCTCCTGCTTTTGTATCATCGTTTGATGGCTATGGCCGCGGCTATTTGGTACCGCTTCCCGGCCAACCGGCTTAAAGTCATCGCCGTCACTGGTACCAAGGGAAAATCCACCGTCGTGCATCTTTTGGCCAGCATTCTTAAGGAAGCTGGTTATAAAGTGGGAGTGGCTTCCACCATTCATTTCCAAATTGGCGACCTTGTTTGGGTCAATGATACCAAGCAGACCACGCAGGGGCGTTTTACGTTACAGCGCTTGCTGCGCGAGATGGTGAATGCGCACTGTGAGTTTGCCATTCTGGAAGTAACTTCTCACGCGCTGGTGCAGTCGCGCTTGTGGGGCATTAATGTGGATACGGCCGTGCTCACTAATATTCAGCAGGATCATTTGGAGTATCACGGCGGATTTGAAAATTATATGCACGCCAAGGGGATGCTTTTTTCGGCGCTTTCCCGTGCGGAGCGCAAGTTTGGACTCCAAAAAACAGCGGTGCTTCCTACCGATGAGCCACAAGTAGGTTACTTTGAATCTTTCCCCGTGGATCGCAAAATTTCTTATGGCACCAAGGGAATTGTGCATGCTCGCGACACCAAACTTCGCGCGGATGGGTCGAGTTTTACCATTAAAGTTCCCAATGCTGAAATTTCCGCCGAGCTCAAAATCCCCGGCATGTTTAATGTCATGAACGCCTTGGCAGCGGCGGGTGCAGCTATTTCTTTTGGCATTGCGCTTCCCACTATTCAAAAAGGTCTGGCTGCGGAGACAGAAATTCCTGGGCGCTTAGAAACGATTCGCGCCGGGCAGCCCTTTACCGTGGTGGTGGATTACGCCCACACGCACGAGTCGTTGGAAAAATTGCTGGAACTTTTTCGCTCACTTACCAAGGGTCGGCTTTTTTTGGTTTTTGGGGCGACAGGCGGAGGGCGTGATAAAGCCAAGCGTGCCGAGATGGGGAAAATTGCCGCGCGTTATGCCGATTTTATTGTGGTGACGGATGATGACCCTTATACCGAAGATCGCATGAGCATTATTGAGCAGGTGGCGGCGGGAACAGGCCGCAAGGAAGGCAAAAATCTCTGGAAGATAAGGGATCGCCGCCAGGCTATTCGCCTTGCACTTTCAATGGCCAAGGAGCAGGATGCCGTCCTCATTGCCGGTAAGGGTTGCGAGCCCATCCAAATGGTGGGTACCGAGCGCACTCCGTGGGATGATCGCAAAGTGGCAAGAGAGATCCTAAGTAGCGCGTTGCAAGTGAAGTTATAAGGGGCTGTTCACATAAAATTTTTACGGATGGAAGAGACAGATTTTGATTCAGTTCAAGGAACGACGACGAAGATGTACACAGAGGTACATCGAGGAGGAGTGACGCAGAAATGGGCAAAATCTGTCTCTTCCCTACGGGTTGGCAGGGAAGAATGCCTGCCTTCATTGTTGCTCGTCGCTTGTGTAGCGCTGCTACACAGTGCTCCTCGCGCCTCGAATTCAGACATTTTTCCTGCCAACCATCGCAAAAATTTTATGTGAATAGCCCCAAATTCTTATGAACCCAATTCTTCTTATTGATAAGCCATCCGGCATCACTTCTTTTGATGTGATTCGCCAGTTGCGCCGTAAGCTTGGCATCAAAAAAATGGGACATGCGGGCACGCTGGATCCTTTGGCGACGGGTCTTTTAATTATTGCCACCGGCCCTGCCACCAAGCAGATCAGCAACTATATGAATTTAGATAAAGAGTACGAGGCACTTATTGAGTTTGGAAAAGTTTCAAATACCTATGACGCGGATGGGACCGTTGAAAGTTTTGGAGTGGAGCTGTCAAATATTACTCAGCAAAATTTTCAAGAAAATCTTAAAACTTTTATTGGAATCATTCAGCAAACTCCTCCGGCATTTTCTGCCGTCCGCATAAAAGGGCAGCACGCTTACGATTTGGCACGCAAAGGTATTAAAGTGGAGCTACAGCCACGAACCGTTACCATCAACCGCATTGAAATTTTAGATTTCAGCTGGCCGCTGGTGCGTTTAAAAATTGCCTGCGGAAAGGGGACTTACATTCGTTCGTTGGCTCATGACCTTGGCCAAAAGCTTGGTTGTGGTGGTTACATTAAAGAACTGCGTCGCACGGCCATTGGCGAGTTTCGGGTGGAGAATGCGGAACGCCTTTAAGCCTTACGGCTTGGCTCATCTCATTCGTTTTTTGATCTCGCCTTCAATATCAGAGAGCGCAATCTTTTTTTGCGCCAGCAGAACAAAGAGGTGATAAAGCACGTCAACGCTTTCCTCAATGAGTCTTTTCTTGGTCTCTTTTTGAGCAGCTTGTATCACTTCCGCCGATTCTTCTTTTATTTTTGCCAGTATTTTTTTGGTTCCAGCGCGAAAAAGTGAGGAGGTGTATGAATTTTTTGGCATCTCCATTTTTCGATTTACAATAATATTAAAGAGTTCGCTGAGGGCGTTATTGGCTTTCGAGTCGCCAAAACACGACTTCTTTCCAGTGTGGCATGTTGGGCCCATCGGGCGAGCTTTTATGAGTATGGCATCGCGATCGCAATCAAATTTTGCATCTTCAAATTTCAAAACATTCCCGCTGGTTTCTCCCTTCATCCAAAGGCGTTTTTTACTGCGGCTGTAAAACCAAACTTTTTTCGTTTTTAATGTTTTTTGAAAAGCTTGCTGATTCATATAACCCAGCATGAGAACATCTCCGTTTTGCGAATCTTGAATAATGGCAGGAATAAGATTTTTCATATACGTACGGGAATATTAAGGGAATTCAGATAATTTTTAACTTCTTTTATCGAAACAGACCCATAGTGAAAAAGGCTTGCCGCTAGCACCGCATCGGCTTGCCCTTGCACGCAGGCTTCTTTAAAATCTTCCAGCGAGCCAGCTCCTCCCGAGGCAATAACTGGAATTTTTACCGCCGAAGAAATTTTTTTCAAAAGAAGAATATCAAAACCTTGTTGCGTACCGTCGCTGTCCATAGAGGTGAGCAGAATCTCCCCAGCGCCGAGTTTTTCGGCTTCCTTTGCCCATTTCAGGGCATTCCATGTGGTGGGCTCGCTTCCTCCTTTTATAAAAACTCGATATTCTTCACCTATTTTTTTAACATCAATGCCCACCACAATACACTGCGCCCCAAATTTTTCGCTGGCCGCGGAAATTAAATTGGGATTCAAAATTGCTGCCGTATTAAGCGATATTTTATCGGCACCGGCTTGGAGCAAAACCCGAATTTCTTCCACGTTGCGTATGCCGCCGCCCACTGTAAAGGGGATAAAAACCTCTCGCGCTACTTTTTTTACTAAGTCCATCATCGTGCCGCGGTTTTCTTTTGAGGCAGCAATATCAAGAAAAACAAGTTCATCGGCTCCTTCTTCACTGTATTTTTTTCCAAGCGACACGGGATCACCGGCATCTCGCAAGGATTCAAATCGTGTGCCTTTTACCACTCGGCCATTTTTGATGTCCAGGCAGGGGATGATTCGTTTTGTTAAATTTGAAGCCGTTTTTTGTTCAAACATAAGGGCTTTTTTAAGCAACAACTTGCCTTCATACAAGGCCTTACCAAGAATGGCTCCGCTTATTCCCAGCTCCAAAAGTTTTTGTAGCGCCTCTTCATCAGAAACTCCTCCCGCCGCAATCACATCAAAACCGGCATCTTTTATACTTTTCATCAGCGCATAGTTGGGAGAAGTAAGCATCCCGTCGCGTGTTACATCGGTAACGATGAGGTCACAGACTCCAAGTAAACGGAGCTTTGTTAAAAAAGCATCAAGATCTTTGTCCGATGTTTCTTGCCAGCCATGGCTCGATATTTGGCCGTTCTTCATATCAATGGAAACGATCACTTTCTCTCGTCCAAATTGTTCAAAAATCTCTGTAAGCAACGATTCCTTGTTTATGGCCGCGGTCCCCATAATAATGCGCCAAACACCACCTTCAAGATATTTTTTCGCTGATTCCATACTGCGAATGCCTCCTCCCACTTGAATGGGAATTTTTATGGTGTTAGCAATGCGCAAAATAAGCTCGTCATTTTGTGGCTTGCCGCAGCGGGCTCCGTCCAGATCTACGATATGAAGCATGGTAGCGCCTTCTTTCTCAAATTGGCGAGCTACGGCTATGGGATCTTCGCTATAAATTTTTTGCGAAGCAAATTTGCCCTTACTCAAGCGGACGCACTTGCCGTTCATAATATCAATGGCTGGAAGAATGATCATAAATCACAAAAATTACGGAGGAGTTGCAGTCCGCATTCGCCCGATTTCTCGGGGTGGAACTGCACCCCATAAAAATTATTTTTTTGAATGATGGAAGGGAAAGGCCTTCCATAAAGCGTTTTTCCAATGATGTTTTCTGCCGGTGCGTCAAAATAATATGAATTCACGAAGTAGAAATATTCTTCGTCTGCAATATTTTTAGTGAGCGGAGATGGTTTCACAAGTTCAACTTTGTTCCATCCTATTTGCGGAATTTTAAGGGTGCTGGAAACAAATTTTTTGACGCGACCTGGAATAATGGAGAGGCACTGAACTCCTCCTTCCTCAGAAAAGTCAGCCAGTAGTTGTAACCCTAAACAGATGCCAAGAAAGGGGACTTTAAGACCAGCGATCACATCAATAAAACCGCTTTCCAAAAGGTTTTGCACGGCACTGCCGGCGCTTCCCACTCCAGGCAGAATGACTCTTTCTGCACGAACAAGATCTTTAGGCTTCTCAGCCACAAAAAATGCTTTTTCCAGTTTGGTGAGTGCGCTGGCAACACTTTGCAAATTGCCGGCACCGTAATCAATAACTCCAATCATAAAAGGCCTTTAGTAGTGGGTAATATCGCGGATAATCGGGCATCGCCTTCGCATGCCATCCTCATGGCTTTGGCAAAAGCTTTAAAAAGAGCTTCGATCTTGTGGTGATCGTTTTTTCCATACCGCACCTTGATGTGAATGTTCATGCGGAGGGTGTACGAGAGGGATTGGAAAAAATGTTCCACCAATTCTGTGGGAAGGTCTCCGACTTTTTCCCGTTTAAAATCGGCATTAAAAACAAGGTATGGCCGTCCTCCCAGGTCAATCGCCACTTCCACTAGCGAATCATCCATGGGAAGTAAAAATCCATATCGGCGAATACCTTGTCGCTTTCCAAGCGCCTGGAATATGGCTTCTCCAAGGGTAATTGCGGCATCTTCCACCGTGTGGTGTTCGTCTACTTGCAAATCACCCTTCGCGCGAAGAAAAACATCAATAGCAGAGTGTTTTGAAAACTGCTCCAGCATGTGGTCAAAAAATTTGAGGCCGGTCTGAATATTAAATCGTCCACTTCCATCTACATTCACCATCGTAAAAATATCGGTCTCATTTGTTTTTCTGTCTCTCAAGCCAAGGCGTGGAAATTCCCCATTCGTTTCCATCTGCCATCCCATGACACCTGCATTCTGCGCAAATTTCATATCGGTGACTCTATCGCCCAGCATAAAAGACTTCTCCAAATCAATGGCGCCTTTTTTGAGAAGCGATTCTATGAGCCCGTTTTTTGGCTTTCTGCAGCCACAATTTTTACTGGCGCGGTGAGGGCAGACAAAAATTTCCGAAAACTTTATGCCTTTTTGCTGTAATATCTTCAGAAGTTTTTGTTGCGGCTCATCAAAACTTTTTTGCGGAAAACTTGGCGTCCCAATGCCGTCTTGATTCGTTACCATCACCAATTCATATCCGGCACTTTGAAGCTGCATGAGGCCGGTGATGACACGCGGAAGGATCTTGAGTTTATTTACGGAATCAATCTGCTTGGTGTCTGACGGCTCATAAATGAGCGTACCGTCGCGGTCAAGGAAGGCTATTCTTCTCATAAAAGGGAGGCAAAAGCCGATAAAAACCGTTCATTCTCTTCGGGAGTTCCAATGGTTATGCGCATACAGTTCTGCAACTTAGGTTTATCAGAAAAATCACGAACAATAATGCCAAAATTTTCTGCCAGTTCTTTTACTTTTTGGGAAGCGTTAGCAATGCGCACCAGTAAAAAATTCGTCTCACTGTGGAAGACCATGCAGTCGAGATCTTCTAATCTGCGGAGCATTTTCTCTCTTTCCGTAAGAATCTTTTCCACCATTTTTTCCATTTTTTTCTTATCAGTAAGCGCTTTTGTAGCGAGAAAAAGAGAAATCTGGGCAATGTTGTATGGAGGTTTTATTTTATTGAGATATTCAATAACGGTTCTATTTGCGACGGCATAGCCGACCCGAAGTCCAGCCAATCCCCAGGCTTTTGAAAGCGTCCTCAAAACCACCAGATTTTCAAACGCCTCCGTTTTTTTAATGAGCGTCGGCTGGGATGAAAACTCCACGTAAGCTTCATCAAGAACCACGATGCCTTTAAATGTTTTGCATAGCTTTTCAATGTCTTGTGTCCGCAAGAGCGAACCCGTGGGGCTATTCGGGGAACAGCAGAAAAGTATTTTTGTTTTGGACGTTTTTGCCTTTTCTAAAGCCGTAAAATCAATTTGAAAATCATCGGTAAGCAAGCACGTTTTTACCTTCGTGCCATTAATTTCTCCAATAATTCTATACAGGCCATAGGTTGGCTCAAGCACCATCATTTCATCACGCGGTCCGGCAAAAAGCCGCACCAGGAGATCAATAATTTCATTGGATCCGACTCCAACAAAAATATTCATCGGACTCACATCTAAATAAGCACCCAGCGCCTGTTTTAAATTTTTGCCGTCAGGATCGGGATAGCGGTTAAGCTCATCACACAGCGTTAGCGCCACACTGCTGTTGAAGGGATTTTCATTCGCATCCAGAAACGTGCCTTCTTTGTACAAGTCGCGCGCGCAGGTGTAGGGCTTGAGCTTTATGATGTGAGGTTGGATGAGGAGTTCAATCATACAAAAAGGTTGCACCCTGCGGGCGCATTATTTGTTTAGCCTCGCTGTGGCTCGGCCTGGCGGATAGTTACAGCATTCTTGTGAGCCGTGAGTCCTTCAGTTTGTGCCAGCGTTTCTACGGTTTTTTGTAAAGCGCGAGCACCTTGCTTGGAAACTTTTTGGATCTGGACCATCTTCCCAAATGATTCTGGCGAGAGAGGCGAGAACATCGCGGCAAAACCGGCAGTTGGAAGGGTGTGATTGGCGCCGGTGGCATAATCACCTAGCGGTTCTGTTGAATATTTCCCTAAAAAAATGGAACCGGCATTCATAATTTTGGCCAATATTTTTTGGTTATCGCGACAGGCAATTTCCAAGTGCTCCGGCGCGTATCGGTTGGTTATGGCGCATATTTCTTCCAAAGACGCGGCAATTACTACGGCGCTGTTTTGCAGTGATTTTTGGATGATATTTTTTCGCGGCAAAACAAGCAATTGTTTCATCATTTCTTGTACGACTTTTTTGGCGTACGCTCGCGAAGTGGTTATCAAAATACTTTGGGAATCTTCGCCATGTTCGAGTTGAGAGAGCAGATCAGCTGCCATCCAGGAAGGTTTTGCGGTTTCATCGGCGATTAC
>JBBTWV010000044.1:0-14636 GCA_038062615.1 Patescibacteria group bacterium
CCGGCGCACTCAAATATTTCTGATTTTTGTGTGAATTTGCGTACATTGTTTATTTGTTTTATTATAGCATTTATGGTAGAATAAGTAAAGATATATATGAACCTCAAACCCTACAAAATCAAAATCAATACGGGTGGTATTCCGGTGGCGGTTCTGCATGAAGATGCGGCGCATCAGATGGACCTCCACGTGGGTGACCGCATTCGGCTTAAAAGTGACCGTTCTGCAGTAACTTGCCTTTTGGATGTGACGCGCGACCACTTCCCCAAGCGTAAAATCGGGCTTTTTGCCGAAGCCTATGAAGCGCTCAATATTGAAGCTGGTGACGTGGTGGAAATCAAAGCGGCTGATAAACCTCGCTCGCTCCTTTATATTCGCGACAAGCTGGATGGTAAAAAACTTTCGGCAGAGCAACTCAACGAAATTGTGCGCGACATTGTAAATGGTGAACTTTCTGATGTAGAGATGACCTATTTTGTTTCGGGTTGTTATGCCCATGGTTTGAGCGATGATGAAACGGCGGCGTTGACGCGTGCCATTGTGAACAACGGAAAAACGCTTCAATTTAAAGGACAAATTGTTGCTGATAAACATTGCATTGGTGGTGTTCCAGGTAACCGTGTAACACCGATTGTGGTGGCGATTGTTGCAGCCAGTGGAGTACTGATGCCAAAAACTTCTTCACGCGCCATTACCTCGCCTGCTGGAACTGCCGATGCTGTGGAAGTGGTTTGTAATGTAACGATTAACGCTCATCGGCTCATGCAGATCGCCAAAAAAGTCGGCGGATTCATGGTGTGGGGTGGCGGTGTGGATTTGGCTGCGGCGGATGATCACATGATCAAGATCCGGCATCCGATGAGTTTGGATCCAGAAGGCATGTTGCTTGCATCCATCATGGCAAAAAAACATTCCGTTTCTGCCAATCATGTGCTCATTGATATTCCGGTTGGGCCGGGCGTAAAAATTCCTGACGCCAAACATGCGGCACATCTCAAGCAGCGGTTTATTCAAATTGGCAAAATGCTCGGGATGAAGGTGAAGGTGATTATTACTGATGGCAAACAGCCTATTGGCAACGGTATTGGTCCGCTCTTGGAGATGATTGATGTGATGAATGTGTTAAAAAATGACCGCGCGGCGCCGGAAGATCTGCGTCAAAAAGCGATTATGGAATCTGCTATTTTACTGGAACTCACTGGCAAAGCACGCAAAGGTCATGGCAAAAAAATGGCAAAAGAGATTTTGGATTCCGGCCGTGCGTGGCGCAAATTTGAACAGATTATTAAGGAACAGGGCAAGAAACGCATTCCGCCTTTGGCCAAGCACAGTGCCAATGTTTTAGCACCCAAAAGCGGAAAAATTACGGCGATAGAGAATAAGGCGATAGCGCACTTGGCAAGAATCGCCGGTGCTCCCAAAGATGCTGCAGGCGGATTATTTCTCCACAAAAAAATTGGCGATACGGTGAAAAAAGGCGAGCCGCTCTACACCATTTACTCCAACAGTCCGGATCGGCTCAAGTACGCGCTGGAATTTGCGAAAAAAACAGGCTACACCATTAAATAATATTCTATGAATTATCAGACAAAATTCAACGGTTTATGGTTGCCCATCCTGGTTCTCGTAGGTGCATTTTTTTTATCGAGCGCATTTACCAAGGCCAATACCAAATTTACCATCCCTTTCATTGGCATCTATAAAGAGGGTGGCGGCTCCGTGGCCCATGAAGGAGACACCGTTGTGCTGAAATTTTCTAAAAAAGTTGCCCCTCAGCACGAACTTTCCGCCATTGATACCATTATTTCTGACCACAATGCGGAATTTTTTGCCCAAGATGATCCTAATTTTTATTTTGCAAAACAGGTAATGCGCAAAGAGCTCAATGCCAATAAGAATCTTACCAAAAGTGTGGGCGTTACAGCCGTTAATGAGGACATCATTCCAGAAGGGGCGATTACTTTCAGTATTTTGTTCATAAACAAAAAAACAAATCAGCTATTTCGTTTCCGTGCGACCACTGACGGCTCTCGTGTGAATTTTTCGAGAGATGATGATGCGGCCATAAGAAAGAGTTGTAAAAAAGCTCCATTTTTAAAACTTAAACCTTCGGAAGATATTAAAATTGATATCTTCCCAAGCTGGATTGAGTACAAACTTCCCGAAGGCACGGCCGCCATTGGCAGTTTGGTAAGGCTTACCACAACCGTTGGAAAAAATGCGAAAATGGCCCCGGTTATTGAACACACCATGATGGCCGGACGATATGCCGGACATAAGGACAGATTATACGACTGGGATCCGTATGTGCATTACCTGGTAATGGATCCATACTATCCGCAAGGCATTATTCCTTTCAATATTTGTTTTAGGGATCTGGAAAGTGGCAAAATAGTCGGGAGAGTAAAAATGACTACTGATGGATCAAAAGTTGAGTTCATTAAATGATCTCTATGCCATTTTACGAAGAAACCCTCCAGAAAATTAAATCTTTAGAGATTCAGGGCGCGGAGAACATTGCCATCGCAGCCGTGAAGGCTTTTGATGAAAAACTTCAAGAAACCCAAGATCCGGAAACTCTCAAAAAATATATTGCGGAGCTCTCTTCTTTGCGCGAAACCGAACCCGCGCTGAGAAACGCCCTCCACTACTGTCTTTTGAATTTTAAGAATGACCCGGCAGTGGCGGAAACCGTGGTGAAATATTTTCAAACCGCCAAAGAAAAAATTGCCAAAATCGGGGCGCAAAAAATTCATGATGGCATGACGGTTTTTACGCACTGCCACGCCAGCACGGTCACAAAGATTCTCATTACCGCCTGGCAAGAGGGCAAGCGTTTTACGGTGCGTAATACAGAAACGCGGCCAAAATTCCAAGGGCGCAAAACCGCGCAAGAACTGGCGGCGGCCGGAATCCCGGTGATTCATAGTGTGGATAGCGCCGGGCGTTTAAGCATGAAAGAATCGGATCTCTTTTTATTTGGTGCGGATGCTGTTACGGCCGAGGGCAATGTGGTAAACAAAATCGGGACCACGATGTTTACCGAATTTGCCGCGCTCTATCAAATTCCCGTGTATTCCTGCACCAACTCCTGGAAGTTTGACCCGGAAACCATTAACGGCGCCGACGAACCCATTGAAGAACGCGACCCCAAAGAAGTTTGGGACCAAGCTCCCAGTGGCGTCAAAATCATCAATCCAGCTTTTGAGCTGACCCCAGCGGATAAAATCACCGGCATTTTTACCGAACTCGGCGTTTTTAAATCCGAAACGCTCGTGAGCGAAATCAAAAAGGCATACCCGTGGATGGTGCTATAATGGGCCAAATGCCTCTTACCTCTGCCGACCAAAAGTTTCTCAAGCTCCTCAAAAAAATCGCGCCAAAGTCTACCTGCTTGCGTGCCAAGATTGCGGCTATTGCGGTACGAAACGGCAAAGTTTTAGAGACCGGCGATAACAGCTTCCACAAGTGCTACGACTGTAATGTCATCGGTTGCATTCGTGATATTCAACAAATTCCTTCCGGCACGCGCCGGGAAATTTGTTATGGCATCTGCGCAGAACAGCGACTCTTTACCCGCGCCGTCCAAAAAGGCATCAAGCTTGCCGGCGCCACGCTCTATGTGACCTCTCACCCTTGCCGCGTTTGCGAAGGTCTTATTGCCGAAAGTGGCATCAAGCGCGTCGTGTATATCAAAGGTTTTCCTGATGTGATTCCCATTTACGACACCCTCAAAGATTTTGGACTCGAGGTGATTCAAGCCCCCGAGCATGACGATAAACCGCACGAAGCCAGCACCATATGAATCATTCTTCATTGTTGCGAGCGCACAGCGCGAGCGCGAAGCCGGGCGAAGAATCTGGCTCAGCCAGTTCTGAGCGAAGGCTGAGCGTAAACATTAAAACTATTTTAATTTTGACCGGTTCCATCGGCTCCGGGCATCTTTCTGTTGCCAAGGCTATTAAAGAAGCCATCCATCGCGTCAATGGAACCAATGTGCGCGTGGAAGTAGTAGATCTCCTCACGGCATTTGAGAATTTTGTGACGTCAGCTACCAAAAAAATCTACCTCAACTCTCTCAAACTTTCCCCAAAAATTTACCAGCTCCTTTTTTCACAGAGCGATGAAAATGAGTGGCCGCTCAAGGTTCTCAACGCCATTACGGCGCCTTTTATGCAGAAGCAGTTTTTGGCTATGCTTAAAGAAAAACAACCATCGGTGCTGGTCTCCACCTACCCGGTTTGGGACATTCTCGTAAAAAAAGTGTGGGAAAAATACACCCTTCGACGAGCTCTGGGTGACAAAAAGCTACCTTTTGTAAGTGTTATTACCGATGCCATGCATGTTCACGCCTCATGGATTTATGGCGAACCCGATTATTTTATTGTGGCGAATCCAGATACCGCCACCGCGCTGGAACATTTTGATATTCATCCCTCGCGCATTAAAACTTTTGGATATCCCATTGCGAATCGTTTTATAAAACATACTTCTTGTGCCAATTTTCAGCGCGAGATGGACCTTTCTCCGCGTCGCAAAACCCTGCTTCTCATTCTCTCCACCGGCATCAGCTGGTCAAAAGTAAAACAGGTGGCCAAAACGATTCGCGGCAGTTCCCTTAAAAACTTGCAGCTGGTGATTGTGGCCTGCGGCGATGCCAAGTGGGTAAAGAAGCTTGAGAAGATGCGCTGGCCGTGGCCCACGCGCGTTACCGGCTGGACCAACTACATGCACGAGTTCATTCATGGATCAGACATCATTCTCACCAAAGCCGGCGGCGCCACGGTAATGGAGTGTATTGTGAGTCAAAAACCTATGATGATTATTGATGCCATTCCCGGCCACGAAATTGGCAATGCCATGCTGGTGCAAAAATATAACTTGGGTGTGGTGTTAAACCGCAATTTGAGTGATTTTGACCACGCGGTGGAATATATTTTTTCCCACGAAGCACTCATCAAAAAAAATCTCATTAGCCAAAAACGCCCAAATGCGGCAAAAGAAACAGCAGAATTTCTACTTAAGCTTGCGCATGCGGCGCACTAGGTCGCCCGCTCAGCGGATGGTGCTCAGGCACCAAACCGAGCAAGCGGCGAGGAGCTACACTGCGCCTCTAGCATTTGTGCCAATTCCCCAACTCTGCATCATGCTACCGACCTGTTGCAGCGCTGTTTCACCAATATAGACATCGCGACTTTGATTTAAAACAACTCTCACCTGTCCAGCCGTTACGCGGACGCCTTGAGATATGTAATGTCCTTTTACAAAGGTGGTTCTGGCAGAAGGACGAGGCTGTATTTTAACACCTCGTTCTGCTTCAGCTTCCCCTAAACGTTTCCCAATACCGGGCACAAGAACTTCATCTTCTTCACCAGGTTTACGGCTCATACGATCCGCAATTTGGGGTAAAATAATCGTTTTTTGTCCAAGCCTTTCCATGGCCGTAGCGATTTGATCTCGTACTCTTTCCATACCAGCGATTTTATCCTCAGATAGTTCAACTTGAGTAGGCCCAAAAACACGTACGATTTTATTCCGATGCATCAGAAGCAGATCCACCAAATGCATTTCTTCTTCTTGCTCCGGCGACAAAAAATCACTTAATTTTTTATCATCACGTGCAAGTGCTTCTTCCAACCCAATGTAATCCATGGCTTCAATAAAGCCTAAATAAGTGGCTAGTTGAGTTCTCAAAGTGGTTTGTAGATCTTCACTATAAAAATTCAAAACACATGGAAAAACCGGCTTCCATTCATCTCTAACATATATTTTTTTCACTTCCTTATCTTTTTCATCTCCTGTAGAAGCCACAAGCTCCACATCCTTCGTTTCTCTTTCAGTTAAATCAACGAGAATTCCGCGCTGATGTTCATGAGGATGCGGCGTTCTTGTTTTGGATTCATCTGCTTGAGAAACTTCCGGAGCATCTTCTTTCGCCTGATCTTGTGGCTTTGGTTCACGAACGGTCACTTTGAGCGGCACAAAATATTGCGTATGAAGACATGCTAAAACGGAAATTTCCGCTGTCAATTTCAAGAGTTCATTCCCTACTCCCGGATCAAAGCTCATATTCCAATCACGATCTATGGTTCCTCCAAAAGGGCGTTCATACATTCCCATTCTGAATGATAAAAAACCATGCGATGCGGAATCAGTTTTGGCTTCAAAATAAGCAACTTGTGTTTCCGGTGGAATTTCTTGAGACGGCAATTTAAAGTCTTCGAATGCTGTAGTAACCGTACGCAAATCAGTCACGAATGCAGCTTTTACCAGTTCGAGCGACGCACGGTGAGCTTCAATCAGAGGAAGGTCACCTTCAGCGCCGCAAAGATCATCGGGATGATCTCTTTTCCAGACAATAAACCCCTCCCGGTCAAAAGCTCCATCGTCACCAACAACGACAGCCCTCGTACAGGCAAAATTTCTCTGATTAAAAACCCTTCCATCCCGATCGCCCCTGTGATAATTAATGCGTATATTGGGAGATTCGCCAGGGAGCGAATCAAGTTGAGCAACCAATACTTTTCTAAGTATGGTATATGCGAAGTCTGCCCCCAAAGAACCCGCACTTAAGGCTTCAAGGTAGCGGTCATCTGTATAGGCTACGAGTAATTCCAAAAATGCACGACGATCACGCGGAGACATATCACCTTCACCCCTGACGCATGCATTTACGGCACTCTCAACTTGTTGAAAATGCTGATTATCACGAAACGCCCCATTGTCTCTCATCTCTCGAATAACACCGGCGCAATAAGTAGGATCAGGAAGAGCCCTTATCGGGGCTGGTCCCACGACTCGTTCTCCTCCTAGTGCTGTTAATGGAGACGAGCGATACGGATCAACGGTAGCACTCAAGAGATATTGAATATCCAGGCTATCCACCACGGCACAGAGTTCTTGTTCCTTGGCACGAATAGGATCACCGGTCATTTTTTGGATCTTTATGGCAATAATTTCAGTGATAAGAAGAACCACCTCCTGGTAGAGAAAAACACTTGGGTTACGCCGCCCGGGATGTTCTTCACCTTCCGGAAAATAGCTCGTCAAAATTGCAAGGAGTTCTCGCAACAAAGCTGGGCTCACACGATCATCATTGAGGAGCATCATGAGGAAACTCCGAAAACGGACCTTGAAGAGTTCTTTATCATCGATGGGAACGACCTGGGTCAACGCCTGCATGACAGTTTGGAAAAGGATGATTTTTAAAAAAGGATCACCTTTTTTGCCTTCGCGGCTTTTTTTAAGCATTTTACCCAGAATGCCATCCATTTGTTCCCTGAGCTTAAGTGTTTTTGCATCTTTTGAATCGCCGGGTCTTTGAAAATACGGCAACACAAATCTTCCACATAGACTTGAATACTCATTCAGATCTATTCCATCGGGATGGAGATTTAAAAATTCTGACATGTTTTTCTCCATCCACTCCGGCACAACATCCTGAAAAGCTTCAGCAGTGGCCGGCGGGAGTCTGTTATAATAGGAGCCTATTGATCCGAGTCTATCTCTAAGCGGACACGTTACATCAATAAAATTCAAGAATCTCACCACACCATTTCTGACCTTGTGTGGCGGACCTCCAATCTCTTCCATGATGTAATTTAAAATAACCGAAATACGAAAAGATCCTGAACCAAGCACTTCATCTTCTTCAGCCAATAAAATATTGGCTAGCTCACGATCGCCACCCGCTTTATCCGGTGAATCTCTGACCACAGACAAAGCCGCCCGCATCCTATCTTCAATGGCGCGGCGTTGGGCTATAAGATCAGGAACTCCAGGAGTTCCGTGCTGAAAGTCAAATCCTTTCTCCATAGCTGTACATTATAATACTATTATTAGTTATGTCAACAGCTCTTCCGGTTGCGACAGGAAAAGACCCTCAAATACCGCAGAATTATATGTTGGTTTTTATAACCCGCTCAAATTCACAAAATAGACGTGTTTATCGTCCATCACGTACAAGCGATTATCCACCACTAACAGATCACGCAGGACGCCAGAGACGGCATTTTTTTCAAAAACATACTGAGTTTGATACTGCGCACCTCCATTTTTAGGATCCTTACGGTACAAAACCACGCGCTGTTTGCTGGGCTCCAGAATAAAGAGATGATTGAGGTCGGGGTTGGTGTAAATCTTAGTGGGTGCCGTAAGCGGGCTTAGCGGTGAGCGGCGCAGTGGGAAGTTCTGCTTCTGGCCTTGGTAAAGCTGGGTAATAAAACCATCGGAACCCAAAATATAAATGCTGGAATCAATGGCCAGTGAAACCGCATTTTTAAGATCCAGACTGGCAGTTTGGCTGTATGCCTCACCCGCCTGAAATCCATCGCGCTGCCGCGGGTAGCGCCAAACTTGGTTGCGCTCAGGATCCAAAATATACAAGCGATCATTATACGATTTTATGTCTACGCCCTTTTTCCAAATACCATCTTTGGTGTTGGCCAAAGCAAAACGTCCATCTTTGTATTCCACCATCTTGCCGGTGCGCGTTAAAAAGAGCATGGAATTTTGGTCTGGGTAACTGGCGCCTAAAATAATCGTTTCGGTATCAGAAATGGTGAGCGGCTCCTGCAGCTTATCCAAAATCATTTCATAGAGCGCGTTGTATTCAAAAGAGTAGAGACGATCTTTAAGATTCAGCAGTCCCAGCGCACTTACATTAGGACGTTTGGCGGAAAGATCCGCCAGCAGAGTTGGCTCCGTAACGCGCTTTACGTCATCCAGACTATCGCGCAACTTGTTGATATCATCCAAAATCCGCACGGCTTCCGCACGCAAAAATCTCGAATTCAATACCTCCATCGCCTGCTTTTCGGCCTCCACCAAAAGTTCTGAGGCTTTGGGCTTATCAAACGCGCCAACGGTTGAAGCATCGTTCATCAGCTCACGTGCATGGTTCATTTTGACCTGCTGCTCGGCAATAACGCGATTCTGACTGCCTCGAGTGCGAACCCAGAAAATTCCGGAAATCAGCACCACCAAAAGTACAATTACCAAAAGCAAAATGCGCTCGCGACTCATACGCTCGTGGAAGTGGATTTTGGGAAACGAGGAGGTGGATTCGTGGGAAGTCAGTTTTTTTGGCAAAAGATCCGCAGCTTTTTGGCCAACTTTTTTAACCCAAGAAAAGCGCTGTGCCAAATTAAGATTCCTCAAAAATCCAACCGACGCCGTAAGTTTTTTAAAGATCCCTCCAAGCCGCGATGCTGATTCTGTAAAAATCGGTTCATCTTCCTGCACTGCGCCTGCTTCTTGCCCCACCGATTCCTTCACCGCAACCCCAATCACGGCACTTCTGCCAAGAATCTCCGTCATAATAAAATCCTGCAGCTGCGTGAGGGCATCGCCAATTTGCGAACTGGCATCCGAAAAAATCTTTCCCATCTCGCCCTTGGTAATGTATCGCAACAAACGCGTTGATGAAAAAACCACCCGATCATGCGGCTCCAGCGTCCCATTGGCCACATTCACAAAGGTCTCTTTTTTACTGTCCTCCGCCAAACCCTCAGAGACAATCGAAACAAAACGTTTGCGGACAAGGTAGACTTCGGCATCGCCGGTGGTAGAAAGGTAGAGCGTGCCATCTGCTATCGCGCCAAGCGCAATATTCAGGTTTCCAACAAAACGCGAAACCTTTTCTTCTTTAAGAGTCTCAATGGTCTGGTTGGCGGCCTTAAGCGCGGCTTCAAAACGCTCAAAAGGCTCTTTGTTCATTTCTCCATAAAATACCTGCTTAAAATTGGCAAAAATGGCTTCGCCAATATCTTCTGCCTCGGCTTGGTTATTGAGAATTTCCAGCGACATGTAGATTTTGCCGCCGGAACCATCCGCATCGTCACTTAACTCATAGGAATAATTTTCCAGAAAACTTTCGTCTCCTCTTCCAATAAAAATGAACTCGCTGTCATAGGTGAAGGCCATCGAGGGGAAATATAACACGGGGAGAGGCATGAGGGTATCTTTTTTGACAATATCATCCGGCTCCCCTATTATCTTCCCACAACTGTTTTTCTATGCTCGCTAAACTCAAAACAAGAAAACGCAAGCGAACTCACGGATTTCGCGCTCGCATGAGAACCGTCAGCGGACGAAAGGTTTTGGCTAAGAGACGCCAAAAAGGACGTCACCGTCTTAGTGTCTAGCTTCTCACTGAATCCATGCTTCCAAAAAATCTCAAGATCGGTTACCGGCCGAGGGTTGAACATGTTCTCAGAAAAGGAAGACGCCTTTCCGGCAAGTTCTGGCAGTGGCGATTTTTACCCAGCACCCGCCAGCAGAGCCATTTTGCGGTGGTGGTTTCGGGCAAAATCAGCAAAAAAGCGGTGGAACGCAATGCCGTTCGCCGCCGCGTATACGAAGCCATTCGCAAAAATTGTGTCATTCGACAAACTCAGGATGACATGAAAAAGACACCTGCTCAAAAAACATGCTACGATATTGTCGTTCTGTGTTCTGCCTCAGCTCTCAAGGCGACTTACCAACAAATTGAGCACGAACTTCTTTTTACTTCCCATCAACTTGGATTATGAATAAGCGAAAAATAATTACGTGGGCACTGTTCTTTTTGGTTTTCTTTTCGATCTCTCAGTTTTTTTCCAGCAAAAAAGCCGCGCCGGTAAACCCAACCAACGGGACGAGTACGGCCATTATAAGTGTAGTGGCGGTAAAATCAGAATTTACGAGCGGCGAAGAAGTGGCGCTGGAAATTCATAACCTTTCTAGTGCACCCATTACCCTGCCTTCCACATGCCCTAAAAATCCTTTCCGGGTTTTGGCATGGGACGGCCAAAAATTCACCGAAGAAAAAAGCGAAACCCAAGCTTCATGCAGTCTGCTTTCTGACATCACGATTGCTCCAAACGCCAAGCACAAGGTGAGTTACGGATACTGGAATCATGCGCTATTTGGAAATCCTGGACGATACAAAGTGGAAGTGGAGTTTGTCACCGGCAGTTCTACGACAGCGGTTACCAGCACTTCAGAGTTTACGGTCGTGGAAGCGGGATCCGTGCGAATGTTTTTCCGTACGGTCTTTTATCAGCCTCTCTACAACGTCCTCGTTTTTTTGATCAGCATAGCGCCCGGACATGATCTTGGTTTTGCCATTATCTTGCTTACCATCCTTATTCGGTTGGTTTTATTGGTGCCATCGCAGCGTGCCATTGAGTCACAAAGGCATATGCAAGAGTTGCAGCCAAAACTGGAACATCTCAAAAAGAAGTACGCTGGAAATCAAGAAAAAATCGCATCAGAAACCATGCAACTTTGGAAGGAAAATAAGGTGAATCCACTCAGCAGCTGTCTGCCGATTCTTATTCAATTTCCGGTTCTCATTGCGCTTTTTTACGTCATCCAGGGCGGGCTGAATCCGGATAACGCTTACCTGCTTTACGAACCGCTTAAAAATGTGGATTTGAGCAAGGTGCATACGCACTTTTTGGGAATTCTGGAACTTACGCGGGTAAATGCTTTTGTGCTTCCGCTCATTGTGGGTGCGTTACAGTTCCTTCAGCTTAAACTTTCTATGGCCAAAAAGAAGAAAGCGGATGCGGCCAAGTTACAAACGCAAGACGCACCTACCAAACCTTCAGAGATGGAGACCGCCACAAAGAGCATGACGTATATTATGCCGGTGATGATCGCGCTGTTTACGGCTTCGGTTCCGGCGGGCGTGGGTTTGTATTGGGGAGTCTCGACGCTGTTTGCCTTGGGGCAACAGGTGGTGGCAAATCGCAAGGTGGAGGCTAAAAAAGCCTAATTTGCGAAGGAAGTCATCCTAGGCTAATCTACTTTCTGATAACAAGCTTGATTCTAAAAATATATTCTTTAATGGCGAGCGCAAGGCGCGAGCGCGAGGTCGCAGCGAAGGCTGGGTCTCGTGGGCTCCCAGCCGGAGCAAGGCCGAGCTTATAAAATAACAATGGAAGATCTCATTCAAGAAACACTCGCGGCAATCCTCAAGAACATGGGTGTGCCGTTTCGCAAGTTTAAGGTCTCGGTGGATAAAAATCATCCATCGGGCAGTGAGGTGTATCGCATTGATATTGATTGCGATGAAGCCGCAACGCTTATTGGTTACCACGGCGAGACGATTTATGCCCTCCAGCATATTTTAAAGACTTTGGTGTGGAGAAAAAGTGACGAGAGTGTTTTTGTGATTTTGGATGTGGATAGTTACCGCAAGCGGCAAGAAGAAAGCGTGTTGGCGCTGGCCATGCGAAAAGTGGAAACCGTGCGCAAGACTTTCCAAGATCAAGTTCTGCCTCCTATGTCTCCGTATTTCCGCAGAGTGGTGCATATGGCCCTTGCTAAGCCAGAATTTAAGGATATTGTTACCGAAAGTATTGGCGAAGGTGATCACCGTTCGGTGACCATCAAAGTGAAACCATGATGAAAGGAAAAATTTGTTCCATTGTAGGAAGCCTGATTCTTTTCGTGCCACTCCATGTTTTGGCAGTTGATTCGGCGAGTTATCCTTTTTCTGATGTTCCAGCCGATTCTCCGCTGGCTCTAGCAACAAGTTTTCTAAAAGAAAAAAATATCATCCGGGGATTTTCGGATGGGTCGTACCATCCGGAACGTTTGGTAACGCGCGCCGAAGCGTTGGCCATGATTCTTAACGCTACGGGTTCATCAAAAATGAATGCCAAAACAGATTTAGCCGAGTCCCTTGAGGCCGGAACTCCTTTTCAAATTAGCCTTCCCAAAGAAACTACCGTGACACTTGAAAATATGGTGACTGGCGAAAAGAAAACACTGCAAGATATTGATAACTTGCAAATCCATGTTGAAGACGGTAGCGGCAAACTTAAAATCATGAAGAAAAAAACTAAAAAACCGTTTATGGACGTCTCTCAAAGCGACTGGTTTTTTGATATGACCAATGAAGCCAGACGTTTGGGAATTATTAAAGGGGTGAAGACCGAAAATGGCGTCTTTTTTCGCCCCCATGATTATGTAAATCTAGCGGAAGCGCTCAGAATGATTTTTCAAAGCGCTAAAATTTCTACCGCGCTGAGTGAAGAGCCCTTGCCGCCGGGTGTTCCCGCCGATGCTTGGTATGCCAAAGATATGGCACAGGCCATGAAGATGACGATTCTTATGCAACAAGAAAACGGTGCGATTTTTCCAGCGGCTGAAAAATTACATCGCGGAGAAATGGCTGTGCTCCTCTACCGTTTTATGAAGAGCCAGCAAGATGGTGCCATGTTTGGCTATGCCAGCTGGTATGGCGATGGCTTGGCAAAAACAAAACTTAAGACCGGCATAGAATATGCCGAAAGACATCTTACCGCGGCGCACAAAACGTTGCCCATTGGCAGTATTATGCGGGTAACCAACGTGGTAAACGGCAAGCAGGTAGATGTGGTGATTAATGACCGCGGGCCTTATGTCACGGGAAGAATTATTGATCTTTCTCGCTCGGCATTTTCGGCTTTGGAAGACCCGGGAACGGGAGTTATTGCCGTACAGTTGGAGACGATGGAATAGGAACTCCCGCAAAACTCGCTTTCGTAACGAAATTTTTAATTATTGAGCGAAAATGGTGAAGGGCGAGGAGCGCGTATCGGGTTAGATACGCCGACGAGTCCTGAACCATTTGGAGCCAAAAATTTGAAATTGCAGTAGAAATGGAGTTTTGCGGGAGTTCCTACAAAGAGTATAATTATTTTTGAATATATTCTCGCTTATGCGCCGAGTTCCCCTTTCCATAGAAGTTAAAAAAGTCTTAAAGCTCTTAATGTACACGCTTTTTAGTATGCTCCTGGTAACATCCGTGTACTTTTTTGCCAAAACGAGTTCTACTGCAGAGAAGGGATATTCGTTTAAAGAAAGCCAAATTCGCCTCAAAGAGCTGGAATCCAAAAATCGCATTTTACAGCAAGAAGTTTTGGACGCGCAGTCACTCCAAAAACTTAAATCCAGCGAGACGGTTTCCAATATGCTGGAACCGGAAAGCTCTATTTATATTGCGCCGAAAGGACCGCTTTCTAAAAGAAAATAAAAGTTTTTAGCAAGATGAAAGTTTGTCATGAATTTTTCATGTTTTTTTCATAAAAAATTTAGAGAAATTTCATTTTCACTTGCTATCGTTACTGGCACCAGAACAAGTGGGGCCGCCAACGGTTTGGGTCATCGGGATTGACACCCGACGACTGGGGTTCAACTCCCCACGGTTCCACCAGCTCTGGTATACGAAAAGAGACTCGCAGAGAGTCTCTTAGGGCCGAGGGGAAATCCCCACGATTCCACCAGGCAATTTTCACTGCCGCTAGTATTGTAACAATTTGCTCAATAACTTCAAGAATTATTATTTCACTACTCCTCTTCCGGGGCGTTGGTTATGGAATATTCGGGTTCATCATTTAGGTCAGTATCTTCAAGACAGAAAAGTTCGTGGTCGGATGTAAACATTATTTGACCATCAGGCTTACCATCGCCATCATGGTCTTGGCATTTAGCAATTTCAGTATTTGTCCTGATCCGATCTGCAATTTCCTTTGCAATTAGCCCGAGAGGAAGAAGAGCAATTGCCGCAGCAACGGCTAAGTTACCGGCCCGTTTTAAACGAGGATAACGGGTAATGTAAAGCAGATGGAACAGTCCTAACACCTTTGATGGGTGTTAGGATG
>JBBTWV010000045.1:0-20876 GCA_038062615.1 Patescibacteria group bacterium
GTATAATAACCACATGAAAAAATATTTAAAAAAGCATCATGCAAGCGTGGCATTCATAATGCTGAGCAGCATTTTGGTAGTGGTCTTTGTATCCACTCAATTTGCACAGTCCGTTTCAACGTCTATTGGGGTAGATATTGCAACGCGAAACATGACGGCAATCGGCAATGTAGCACTGGGCCTGACTTCTTCGGACCAAATTACACTTAACGGCGCCGTCGTCCTTCCGGCTGATAAAAAAGTTACCATTGATGCCCCCACTACCGATCAAACTCAAACGTCGGGCGCGCTGGATATTAATGTGGATGGTGCAGCGGCTTCTACGTCCGGTTTAGACATCAACATGACCGCGCAAGGAGATTACGGCGTTTATGGTACTAATGTTGGGATTACATCTGGTGCCGATCTCACCGATTACAATACGCAGATGGGGAATCGCACCGTAATAACGGGAAGAAACTCAGCATCATCGGCAGGACTCTATTACGGAAATTTTGTCACCAATGCCGGTTCAACGGCAAATGCCTCTGACTACAACGGCTATGGTGTCTATTTTACAACAGAAAATGGAGGAGCTGATTTGCTGGGGACATCGGTTGGCGTTGGTTACCTTGCCTCAATTAAAAAAACGACGGCGGGTGGCGGCATCACGGGAATGTTTCTCGACCTCGATGCAACGGCAAATGTGAGCTCGTTCCGCGGCATCGAAATGAGCCTTGATGTTAGCGGTATTTCGGGCACTGCTTACGGCGTTCGCATTCGTGAAAACGGCGCAAGCGGAACATTAAGTGACGCCATAATGATTGAAGCAACGAACGTTATAACTGACGGCATTGATGCTTCTAGCGCGGGAATTGTAAATGCACTCAATTTAGGTGCCAATAACATCGTTGGAAACGGCTCTATGAGTTTTGATTTGAATAGTTCGAGTGATACCGTTCTTACGCTTACCAATGGCAACGGTGGAGCAGAAGCTTCGCTTTCTATAGACGGATCTTTAATTCTCCAATCAACATCAACAAATATGGCATCGAGCTCTACGGTTGCTTCTGGTGGTGCATCGTACCTTCGTCTCGGCGGCAGCGGCGGAGCTGTCACCTTAAGCGGAACAACGGCAATTGCCGATGGCGCTGCGGTTGGGCAGATACTCATTATTGAAGGAATTAGTGATGCCAATACGATAACGGTTAACGATTCAGCTAACACCAATCTTGGTGCCGCCACGCGCGTACTGGGAAATAACGATGTCCTCAACCTTATTTGGAACGGCACCGACTGGATAGAGATCAGTTTTATAAATAACTAGGCCCTAGTTTAGGCGACTCAGGAGCTTTAAGAGTCCATCAATATATTTAATCCAGCTTGGCGCATGGGTCTCGGTACTAGCGGCCAGTGCTTTTTTAAAAATATTTAATCTGGCTTGTAATCCTATGGCCACAATTCCCGATAATGGTTTGCCGGCATTCTTTGCGGCGATAGCCCGAACAAGTAACGGCTGAAGCCCCGTTAGGGCATTTCTTTTGGCGTCGTCGCTGAGGTCTTCCACTGTAATAGGGAGATTGTCAGCAAGGAGAAGCATGTCCCGTTCGGGCTCTTGCATGTCTGGAATGGTGGCCTTAGGAAGTGCACCAATTTTTTCAAAAAACCCAAGAAGCCCTGTCATGAAGGTACTCCAGCTTGTTAATTCAGGCGTCACCACTTGCCGGTTTTTAATATCATCAGCGAAAGCTTGCAGACGTAATTGAAGCTGCTGAAATGTGAAGATGTCATTCACCGTGAGTGGCTCACCAGACTTAATTCTATTTTTTAAAAGTCCAGGTAGAGCAATAAGTGCACCGTGCTTTTTTGTATCACTAAGGTCCTCTGCGGTTTCGGGAATATCGTCGAGGGAAATCGCCTTATCGTCAAATTCAAGGGTTATTCCAGGGGCAAATCCAGGGCCGGTAGCTCGTCGAATCAACATACGGGTAGATGTATTATGTAAAGACGTTAAATCTACCATAACATATACTTGACGTCAAGCCCATTTTGGTGTACATTCAGACGTCATATGAATATTGCTGAAAGGGCCCCACTGCCGGCTTCAGATGAATATGGTCCTCAAACAGGTCATCCTTGGGATGCCGCTGAGCTAGATTTAAATGAACCAATTGAGCCGCCACCTGGTCCGCCTACGGATTCAACTCCCAGAACGCCAGAGGATTGTGTTCCGGCAAGAGGTGTTATTCATGAAGGTGTTACTTTCCGTGCGCCAGAAGAAGTGCCTGATGAATTTGCAATGCGTTGGTGTTGGGCCGCCATGGCTATTATGGACGGCGATCATCCCCACCCCGTTCCGGTGGATGCGCCGCATGGTATTCCTTGGCCTTCAAGATATGATTTGGTGCAACTTGGTTTTGATGTGCCGGAGTATCCTTCAACTATTGACGGCGGGTTACATAATGCGCCATCTGATGTACCACCAAGATTTGCGGTACCCTGGCTGATTGCCTATGACGAAGGTCTTATGGGAAATGAACCCCCGCCCTTGCCAGAGGGATTTCCAGCTACGTCACTTTGGCCTACACAAGAATATATGAGGGGACTTTTTGGGACATGGGCAGATAAGAAAGACAGATTGCTGTCACTGCGTACACGCGCTGATGGCATTGCTCGCACGCAAGCAACGATGGCAACGCAGGTTACCGATGTGGGTTGCGCTGACGATTTTTATAGTGTGGCCCAGCCTTCGCTGGTTGATACCGCATTTGTTAAAGACTATATTCCGGAAGTTGGAATGGCTTTTGAGATTCCCGGCGGTTGTTGCCCTCAGACGAATGAAGTAGTAGCCATGAAGAACGCATGGGAAGATAATAACCCCACGCTTATTTATGAATTTTGCCAAGGTTTGACCGACTATGGGAGAAATCCCAAAATCGTCATCCTTTATGCGGATGGAACCGAAATGCCTTTTAATGGAATAAGCGTTGATGAGCCGTTTGATAATAATTCTATTGTTGCGGTGGAATTTAGAAATGGAGGAGGAAAAGGTATGCGTCCCGAAGATTTAGTAAACTGGGAGCACAAAGATGGCGGCGTCAAAACTTTAGGTGAACATGGTCGTGGTACCACGTCGGCCCTTACATTTGCCGCGATGCTTGGAATGCGTGCCAGAGCGACTTCCCATTATAACGAGTTCCAGTGGGAAGCAGAAACTGCTGTGAAGCGAGCCCCTGCCCGCGCAACGGCCGTGCTTCACGCCACTGGCCGGTTTACGGGCCCAAGTAACGGGGACACTATTTTTAGACTGGAGAGACCGACGCCAAAATTTTTGGAAATGCTGGGCATGATTTCACAGCACTTTCTTTATGCTAATCCGCATTTCCCCGGTGCTGTGGTGGTTCCGCCCACGCTTGAAGCTCAGGCCAAGGGCATGCCTCAGCGCATTTGCATTGAAGTAGGAGAAGCTATGTGCGTGGATGGGTTCGTTGATCATAAAGAGATAGATGATGGTCGTTGTAATTTTATTTTTGTAGGAGGAAGGCGCGTTTCAATTGGTGGAACGTATTCTATCCTCCCGTGGGCAGTGCGTGATTTTGAAAAAGCTTCTGCGAGCATTCGCATAGGGCGTTCCCAGGACTCCAATGGTTTCAACGGAGAAGGAGTCAATACCATCCTTGGTAGAGCCATTCGTCAGCTCAAGGAACCTCAGCTTTTAAAGCGTCTTGTAGCTGCAGGATTAAAGGATGCGTATTATTCTCGTGAATTTAATCGTCACCAACGAGCGGAAGTTGGTATCTTTTCACCGGATACAGCTGACATGGTTCGTCATATTTGGGAAAACGATTTTAATGGAGCCTTGATTGATTACAGCGATACTCGTATTGAGGTCGCCAAGAGAAAAAATCCGGATAAAGAAATTCGCTATGTCTCTGAGCCTTTGTATCACTTTTTAGAAGATGCCGGCGTTACCACTCTGCAAAAAGAATTTGGCACCCTGGATGCGCGCGAAGTTGGCGGGCTTGACCAGCTGATTGTCCCCAATGCCGATGCGCCGGATAATTTTGAGACACTGGCCATGCAGGTTGCCGCTGAAACCGGCAAAGTCCCGGATTTTATTGTTGTTGGTGGTGAAAAATTTCTTAGAATTGAGTTTCCGCTTGTGGAAGGTGCCGATGCTTGGAATGGTAAGACCACATCTCAGGCCGGGCGTATTTTGCGCACGGCCGCCATTATGGCCGACGCAAGCGGTATGGGATATCAAGTGGTCAGCGTTAAGGACTACGGCGAATTGGACGAGGTATTTATTAGGGTAACCAAAGCAAGCCGTTGTGATCCGCAGACTAAATACAATACAACGATTTGTTTGGCCGGTACCAATACCGCACAGTGTCCAAAATTTTCGGGTTTTAAACCCGGTTACACTTATTTTCTTCTCTCTGCCGGTTCAGCTTTTGGCGGTGAAGAAGACGAACAAGAGGTGGCCACGGCAAACAAACTTACTCGGCTTCAAAGATTTCGCACGGCGATAATGAGATGCCGTGAGCAATTTGTCGCCGCCGCCAGCCGCATAAGTTTGCGGCGAGATCCTTTGGCGTGTTTGCCACAGGAGGCTTTAGGAAGTGCTGCTTCTATTGGCCAGGTAAACGAAGGAATCCCCCGCGCAAGCAGACCCATTGATTTAGCGATGGAGCACCTTGATACCCGGCTCTCGCCTGGATATTACCGCACCAGCGTACACACGGATTTCGCATTTGATGGAGTAAACGAACGGGCTTATTGGAAGTCAAAAAATAACTGGGTAAAAACTCCCGTTGCAAGCGGAATTCCCCAAAATCTTTCGGCTGATGCTGCCAGAATAGTGCTGCCGGAGGTTGCCAAATTTGCTTCACTGGGAGTAAAAGAACGTCATCACATTGTGGGTTATGAAGTTCTTCCAAAAGGCGCCAAGGTTTCATTTTTCCGTGACCGTCGCACCAATATCTGGATGATTACCGGCGATTTTGACCAGTGCATTTATTATACGGATACCGAAAGTGCCGAAAGTAGAAACCGGTTTGTTTCGGCCAGGCCGCTCTCCGGTGAGTCCGAAAATCTTATTGACCCGAACCTTCTTACGGGTGTTTACAAAGATGGCGTTAAAGAATTACGTGCCTTGCCCAATGACAATGCAGTAATGAGCCTGACGGCGGTCATGGAGTTGTTTCAAAATTGGTTTTCTTATGACCAAAATCCTGAACTCCATAGCCAGGTAAAAGGGAATTCTTTAAGAGAAATTGTCGCTAAAATTATTAACACGAGTAGTGGAATTTGTAATATTTCCGGCACGGAATTTGCTCTTTTGCTACGTGCGGCCAAAGTGCCTTCCCGCTATGTGAGTGGTTACTATGTTGGTGAAGATGGCAGTGTCGGCACACACGGTTACGTAGAATATTGGGACGGATACGCGTGGGGAACTACCGAGCCGTTAATTGGTACCTCTGTAAGAAATAGTGAGCGACTGCGTGCAAGTTATAGTATTCCACGCCGCAGCGAGGATGCTGTAGCGGAGCCAGTGGAGAAAAAAAATACCTTCACGGGTACACGGCTGGCCGTTGCGGCCGCGGTTTTGGCGGCGCTGGGTGCACTGGCAATTTTAAGAAATAGCTCAGCATCGCAGAGCACGGAGTTGCCGGATGTTGCTACGGAAGAAATTGTTGCGCTGAGAGGAGATGGCTTGGGAGTTACTAAAATAGCGGCATTTTTACCAAAATAGGTGCGCGAGTAAAAGCGGCTGTTTGCGAGGCGGTGTGCGAGTAGGTTATAATGGCTTCTCCAGGAGCAAAATCAGGTCATTCATGAATCTTGCTGCTTCGGCGCCGTCCACCACACGGTGATCAAAAGAAAGAGCCAGACTCATAATGTGGCGTATCTCCATTTTTCCATTTATGGCGACCGGTTTTTCTTTCATGCGGAAGACGCCCAAGTTTCCGGCTTGGCCGTAAGGAATAATGGGTGTGGCAAAGATTCCGCCTATGGAACCAATATTTGTGATAGAGAAAGTCCCGCCCTGGAGCTCACTCAGCTCAATTTTTCGGTCGCGGCATTTTTGGGCAAGGTCGGTAATTTCTTGTGCGATTTGGAGGACGTCTTTTTGGTCGGCATTTTTGATGACCGGAACCATGAGTCCGTCGGGTGTATCTACCGCCACGCCAATGTGAAAATATTTTTTGGTGACGATGGTTTGGTCAGCATGATTGGAGTCGTCCAAAACGCTGTTAAGTGCTGGATGTTTTTGAAGGGTCTCCGTGGCAGCTTTAATAATAAAAGCCAAGAAGGTTAATTTGATGTTCTTTTTTTCCGCGTCCGGTTTTTTACTTTCGCGTAATTTTACCAAAGCGCTGGCATCAAACTCATCCATATGCGTTACGTGCGGAATGGTGAAGGCCGATTTTACCATGTGCTCCGCAATGGCTTTGCGAATACCTTTAAGCGGCACGCGGTCCACTGGGCCAAATTGTGAGTAGTCGGGCGCGGGTTGGCTTGCTGGTTTGGCACTGCGCACATCATCTTCGGTAACTTGTCCGCCACTCCCGCTACCTTTTACTTTTGTAAGATCAACTCCCAAATCCTGCGCTAGTTTGCGTACTCGCGGCAAAATTCCAGCAGCGGTTGATGCAGTTTGGTGAGAGCCTGCTGTGCGAGCCGGTAAAATCACGCCTTTTTCTTCGGTGGGAATCTGTCCAATAACACCAGGGCCGGACTTCGATTTTTGAAGTGAAGCTGCATCAAACTTTTCACCTTTTTCTCCAATAGCCACAAGCGTGTCGCCAACATGAATCACCTCCCCTTCTTTCCCGACAATTGCAAAAATAGTGCCGGATTTTGGAGACGGTAACTCCACAATCGCCTTGGCAGTTTCCACTTCTATGAGTGGCTGATCTTCTTTTATTTCGTCGCCAACTTTCACGCGCCAGCGAACAATTTCACCTTCGTGAATGCCTTCGCCAACATCGGGGAACTTAAATTCAAACATAAAAATGAGGTTACGAAGCGAGAGTTTTACGAATTCCGGCAATGAGGCGTTTCTCGTCGGGAAGATTATAGTCTTCTGCCTTCATAAGGGGAGGGATAACATCAAAACCGGTAACGCGTTCCACCGGCGCTTTGAGCGAGAAGAGCGCTTTTTCCATCAACAGAGCGGAAATCTCGGCACCCAGTCCGCAAGTGCGTGGTGCTTCATGAATCACCACGCAGCGTCCAGTTTTTTGTACCGAAGCTAAAATAGTTTCCGTATCCAGTGGCGAGAGCGTCCTTAAATCAATTACTTCCAGCGAAATATTTTCTTTAATAAGCGTGGCCTGTGCTTTTAGAATAATTGGAATCATGGAGCCCCATCCAACCACCGTGACGTCGTTGCCTTCAATCATTACGCGTGCCTGGCCCAGCGGCACAATATAATCTTCTTCGGGCACGTCCTCTTTAAGCGAACGGTACAGGCGCTTCGGTTCCATAAAAATAACGGGGTCGGGATCGCGAATAGCGGCGATCATGAGGCCCTTGGCATCATACGGCGTGGAAGGACAGACTACTTTGAGTCCGGGCGTGTGGATGTACAAAACTTCCATACTTTCGGAGTGGTGTTCCAATGCGCGTACGCCGCCAGAGTACGGGAAGCGCACCACCATAGGGCAGGTGAACTTGCCGCGACTGCGGTTTCGCATACGTGCGGCATGGCAGATGAGCTGGTCAAAAGCCGGGTAGACAAATCCATCAAATTGAATTTCGGCTACGGGGCGCATGCCGGCCATGGCAAGACCAATAGATGTTCCCACAATTCCTGATTCTGCGAGCGGCGTATCCACTACGCGATCTTCTCCATATTTTTCTATGAGTCCGTCAGAAATACGGAAGACGCCGCCGTCTTTTCCTACGTCTTCACCTAAAACCATGACACGCGAATCCCGCTGCATTTCTTGATGCAGGGCGAGATTTAAGGCGTCAGCAATGGTGAGAAGCGGCATAAAACTTATGGTTGTGGAAAAAATTGAGATAAGTACTTCTTTTGTTCTTCCAGCGCGGGCGTTGGTTTTTCGTACAGGTAATCAAAAATTTCATTGGGTTTTGGAATAGGCGTTTTTTCCGCTTTCTCGGCGGCTTCGCGAATTTTTCCTTCACTCTCATGAATAATTTTTTTCTCAAAATCTTCATCCCATAATTTTTTGTCCTGCAAAAATATTTTAAATCGAGTAATAGGATCCCTTTTGCGCCACTCTTTAACTTCGGCTTCACTGCGGTATTTCCCCGCATCATCGGAGGTGGTGTGATTTCCGTACCGGTACGTGACGGCTTCAATAAGCGTTGGGCCGTGCCCACTGCGTGCTCGCTCGGCAGCCTCAAACATTACCGCATGCACCGCAAAAATATCGTTTCCATCTACCTGGATTCCAGGCATGCCACAGGCAATAGCTTTTTGAGCCAGTGTTTTAGCAGCCGTCTGCTTGGCACGCGATACCGAAATAGCCCACTGATTATTTTGGCAAAAAAAGACTGTGGGAATATTGAGGACGCCGGCAAAATTCATCGCTTCATAAAAATCACCTTCGGATGTGGCGCCATCGCCAAAATAAGAGACGGTGATGGCAGATTTTTTCTGCATTTTAAGGCCCCAAGCAAACCCAGTAGCGTGAAGCATGTGCGTACCCACTGGAATAGAAATGGGTGCCACATTAGCTTCAAAGTTGCTTCCCCACTCGTTTCCCATCCAGTATAAGTAAAGTTTTTCCAGCGGTACACCGTGCATGTGCGTAATGGCCAGCTCGCGAAAAGCCGGAAAAATAAAATCGCTTTTTTGGATAGCCAACCCGCTGCCCACTTGCGCCGCTTCCTGGCCTTCAATAGAAGGGTAGGAACCTGATCTGCCCTGCCTTTGCAGGCTTATGAGCTTTTGATCCGCCATGCGATAAAAAACCATGCTGGCATAAATTTCGCGGAGCTTTTCATCGCTCCACGAAGGCAAAAGATCGGGTTTGACTACCCGCCCGTCAGGCCCTAAAACTTGGAACATCTCGTCGGCCAATGGATTGAATTTCTCAATAATCGTCATAAGAAAACGCGAATACTATATCATTTACCTTTATCTTCGATGCAGCTTTTAATAAAGAGCTCGCCGGCTTTATACGAAGACCTTACGTAAGGCCCAGCTGCCACATATAAAAATCCCATCTCTAATCCTTTGGCCTCGTATTCTTCAAACTGCTCCGGTGCGACGTATTCAGTTACTTTTAAATTCCAAGCGGTTGGACGCAAATACTGCCCAATTGTTAAAAAAATCACCCCAACGGTGCGCAAATCTTTCATCGCCTGCAAAACTTCGTCGGGTTTTTCTCCCAAGCCCACCATAATAGAGGACTTGGTGAACATTTTCGAGTCTGCTTTTTTGACGTATTCCAAAACGCCCAGCGACTGTTTGTAACTGGCTCGCCGGTCACGCGCCACCGTCTGCAAACGTTCCACCGTCTCAATATTATGCGCGTACACGTGCGGTTTGGCATCCATAACTTTTTGAATGTCTGCCTGCTTGCCTTGGAAGTCAGAAGTCAAAACTTCCACCATAATCCTTGGGAAGTTCGTTCTTAAATGTTCAATGCACTTTGCAAAATGGCTCGCGCCACCATCGGCTACATCATCGCGATCCACGCAGGTAATCACCGCGTAATCAATTCCCAATTTGCCTATAGCTTCGGCCAAGTGCTGCGGCTCCTGCGGATCCAGCGGACGTGGTTTCCCATGATTCACATGGCAAAATCGGCAGGCGCGCGTGCAGGTATCTCCCATCAACATAAATGTTGCCGTGCCTCCGCTCCAACACTCGCTTATGTTAGGGCACATTGCCTCCTCGCAAACCGTGGCCAGTTTTAGTTCTTTTGCGGTCTCGCGAATTTTTTCATACCGCCCGTTGGGCAGTTTGATTTTGACTTTCATCCAGTCCGGCTTTTTAAAATCACCAGGAACAAGCTGGATCATCGTCTGCGGCGAGGCGCGTTTGGATGGGCACTGCGAACAGGACATAGAGCGGCAATTATACCAGGATGTTTAGGCTTGTAATAGCGCCGCGCACTCCTTGGGCGATCTCTCATAAAACTCCTGGAATCGCCCCAATTCTTCAAATCCGCAGGCGGTAAGTTTTTTAATCATGCGAATGAGGAGGTGCGCCGTGGCCAGCGCATCGGCATTTGCACGGTGGGCGCGTTCGTGATGGATTTTAAGGGTGCGACACAAATCTCCCAAATTATAATGAATGAGCCCGGGGAAGGTTCGCCTGGCCAATTGCAACGTGCAAATAATAGAATTTTCCAGCGGTGTACAGGCGCTGCGCACCAGCTCCGCATTCACAAAACGATAATCAAAAAGCGCATTATGAGCCACAAAAACCTGTCCTTTCAAAAAATTGCTGATTCTCTCTGCCTCTTCAAAAAAACTTGGGGCATTGGCGGTGTGGCGGTTGGTAATGCCGGTAAGCCAAGTGATGGTGGGAGGAATATTTCGTCCAGGATTTATAAAAGTAGAGAGCGTATCAATGACCTGCCCGTCCAAAACTTTTACGGCGCCAATTTCAATTATCCGGTCCATTACAGGATGGCTGCCGGTAGTTTCCACATCAATGACCACGAATGGAAGTTTTGAAATCATGTTATAATCGTCAAGAAAATACCATGAATAACTCACCTTCTCCTATGAAAAAGTTGCTTTCACTTGCCGCAATCTTTGTTTTTTGGGCTTATATTGGCACGGTACAGGCTCATGAGAAATGGTTCACGGGTAATTTTGTGCCATCTCCCAATAAGCCGCTTCTCTTTACAACGTGGAACACGGTGAACTCCTCACTGCTCCTCTCGGCTTTTTTTGGTCTGCTGGCGGCGGTTCTTTTTCACTTCTCTATTCGTCCGCATGCGTGGACCCGTCACATTGTTGCCGCTTTTGCCGCATATAAAAGCTGGACTTCTCTCCTGCTCCGCGTGTTTACGGGAATGCTCCTTTTTATGGCAGGTTACATGCATTTTTTGTTTGCACCAGATCTCTTAGCCGAAAATCTTCTGCCTATTGCCGCTAATATTTTACTCGCCGCCGAACTCATAGCCGGTCTTGGTTTAATTATTGGAATTTTCCCGCGTTTTTTTAGCGCCGTGGGTCTGATTCTTTACCTCCTTATGTTTTTAGCGTTCCCGGTATCGAGCGTTTTGGCCCATGCATTCTTTGTCGGAGCTTTTGTGTATCTCATTATTATGGGAGATTCCACATTGCCAAAAGTGAAAGGTGAAAAAATGTTCCATAATATGATTTTGATGACCGCTTTTAAAAAAGCCCGGCCTTACGCCATGTTCATTCTGCGTTTTTTTACGGGACTGGCTCTAATATTTGCCGCCTTCTTTGCCAAAATTTACGAACCCGGTTACGCGTTAGAATTTTTAAGGATGCACCCCGTAAATTTTATGCCGGCGCTTGGTTTCGCCAATTTTACTAATGAGATATTTGTTTTAGCCGCCGGACTCACCGAAATTTCCATCGGGTTGCTCATTATTTTCGGCATTCTGAACCGTTTTATCGGTGCTTTTTTGATCGTTACTTTTACCCTTACCTTGAGTATTTTTGGAATCAAGGAGCTTTTAGGGCACTTCCCTCTCTATGCTGCGGCAGTGGCGCTTGTGCTCAACGGCGGCGGCGAGAAGTGGTCAGCCGAGCTGCCGAAAAAATCGCATCCGGCATAACCGCGGCACGATTTACTTAAAATCAATTTTTAGGAAATCCCTTTGATATTCTTCTTGTTTTGAATAATTTTCTATCCACTTGCTATTGGCAAAAACGAAATAGAGTGTTTTGCCTTTGAGTTTTTTAATGGGTTGAGTTATATCACCCAGATGGTCTCCAGAAGGCTCTACTATAACCACTTGCCGAATCGTTCGCTTGCCGATGATTTTGCCTTTCTTGCGGCTTACCCGATTAAATCGGTGGTCTTTTGGTCCGTCATAATAGAGATAATTTATAGAATCATTTTCAATGAAAATTTCTTTATTGGGGTTCAATAATGTATCCGCCATTCCTCTGCCGGCATCCTGAAACCCATGAATTTCCGTAAGAGGTATTCCTGCCTTGGCATCATCATATGATTTGGGTTGCAGTGACGCATTCACTCTGACGGCAAATGGCTCGCTCAGAATGAGAATCAAATCGAATGGCTCATTTTTTAATTTAGCCGCGTGGTCTTCAACCGGTATTATTTTTCCATTCTGTCTCAGCTCGATTTCAAAATGTTGATTATGAGCATAGGCCAAAGGCACTTTAGGAATAATCAAGGCGCCACATAGAATGGTGATGCTGATAGCCAGTATACGGTGTAGCGCTGAGTGATTCATAGAGGTGAATGGGGTAATGATTTTTTGTTGCGTCGTTTTTCCAACCACAATATCGGCAGGGCGATAAAAAGGAAGAGCGCTTCGGCCACAACCGTCCATATTCGGCTTGCGAGCGCAAATATAATGGCGATGTGCGGTGCGCTTATTCCCTTAAGCGCCAGGTACCAAATGCCTTCTCGTACGCCTAATCCGCCGGGTGTAAAAATGGCAAGAATGCTGGCAACATACGAAAAACTGCCGATGCTGATGAGCAGCGGGAACTGGTGCGGGCTGACGTGGGTAAATGATTTAAGAAATAGAACTTGAGCCAAACCCACGCCAAACATGCCGATTAAGTAGACAATTTGCAAAAATAATAATTCGGCAAATTTTGCGTGGCCGGTTGCGTGGATGGGCTCGCGTTTAGCCAATTTAAGATACAAGTTAATGATGGCGTAAAAAACCTTAGGAATTAAAAGGACAACGCCAAGAAGGCTGATGATGATGGTGCCGATGACAGAAAATTTCCCAAGCCCTGGTATTTGCAAAATCGCCACGAGTGAAATATAAGAGCCCGCCAGGATTTCCAGCACGCCTTCGGCGCCGGTGCTGAGGAGGGTGACGGAATTAGGAATGCCGAGCGGATGCATAAATTTCATTCTCGCCACGGCAATCCAAATTTTGCCGGGGATGTATTTGGCAGGCTGGGTGATGATAAAGAAGAGGAAGGCGTGAGTAAGCGAAATAGGATAATGAAGAGATTTAAGAATCAACGTCCATCCGATGGAGAGCAAAAAGAAGGTTATGAAATAGGCCGCCGTTGCCCAAAAAAGCCAGAGAAGATCAAAGTGAAGCGGGAAAGATCGAATCTGACTCCAGTTTTTGAGGAACTCGCGCCCTAAAAAGTAAAAGAGAGCGATGATGATGAGGACCGAGGCTATGTTAAGCGCAATTTTTTTCATAAATTTCTAATGCCCGATCCCTTTATAGGCTATGCCGCATGCGAGAATATCCTTTTTAGAAAGACAGTTGCGTCCGTCAATCATCACTTTTACACCAGCGCGTTTTAATTCTGTCGGCTTTATTTTTTGGAAAGCGGAATGGTTTGTTGCCAAAATAATTGCCGGACATTTTTTAAAAAGTTCCTGCATGGTTTTAGTGTCCGAAAGTTTTGGCAAAAATGGATCAAACGCCAGTACCTTCATTTTTTTTGATTTTAAAATTTCCATAACTTTGAGCGCCGGTGATTCGCGCATATCGTCCACATCTTTTTTGTAGGCAAGACCAAGAACTCCCACGGTGGTATTGGCCAGCGTGCGGCCAAGTTTTATTAATTCTTTTTCCAGGAGGCTCACCGTGTAGGCCGGCATGCCATTATTCACCTCGCGTGCCATGCTTAAAAACCGATGCTCAAAGCCGCTATGGAGTGCGCGTTCAATGAGATAGTAAGGATCCACCGGAATGCAGTGCCCACCAACCCCAACACCCGGAAAGTGCGCCATAAATGCAAAGGGTTTTGTTTTGGCTCCTTCAATCACCTCCAAAAGATCAATGCCGAGCACATCAAATGACATAGCCAGCTCATTTACGTAGGCAATGTTAATGTCGCGAAAGGTGTTCTCAATAATTTTGGTGGCTTCCGCTGATTTTAAGTTGCTGAGCACTTTTACTTCAGACTGCAAAAAAGACCGATAAAATTCCGCGGCAGCATGAGTGCTTTTTTCGTCTAATCCACACACGTTGCGGGGAATATTTATGAGCGTCCATTTTTGATTTCCAGGATCAATGCGTTCCGGGCAGTGTGCCAAGAAAAAATCTTTTCCTGCCACCGCGCCAAATCGCTCTAGGATGGGTAGAACCACTTCTTCGCAAGTTCCGGGATTGATGGTGGATTCCACAATAACCAGCTGGCCTTTTTTCAAATTTTTTGCCACCGAGAGCGCCGCATTTTTGAGCGGGCCATAATCGGGCTGAAAGTTTTTTAAAACGGGCGTTGGAACGCAAATAATGCTGATATCCGCCTCGCGTATTTTTTCAAAATGGTTGGTGGCGGTAAAGTTGGCTGATTTGAGGTTTTTTTTGGCGCGATCAACCGCGTGGCCAGAAATATCCAGACCGATAACGCCATATTTTTTCGTCTTAATAAGCAGCTGGGCGAGCGGAAACCCAACATACCCAAGGCCAAGAATAGCAACGGTCTTCATGAGCCCCAGTGTAGCATGGATGGCCGGTTGATTGATCTGTAAAAATGTGATAGAATAAACGGATTATGCACCAAAACAAAAATACACTTTCGCTTGAGTTGTGCTCTATTTTTTCAATGATTACCGGCGTGGCTACGGCGGCAACCCTCTTTGTGGCCAGTAATGTCATAAAACTTTTTTCTTCTAACCCCGGCCAACTAACGCTCGCTTTTTTAATGGTGGTTTTGCCGCTTATTCTCCAGGCAGTGGGATCCGCCGGTCTGCTTTTTCACTGGTATCGAGCCTGGCGCATTCATCCGGGAACGGTGGTGGATGTTCTCCAATGGTTTGCTGGATTTCTTGGTGCCGCCGGTATTTTTGATGGCATGATGCGCTTTTTCCGTCACGGGGCCTGGATGGCGCAAGGTCCTGGACCGCTTGCCGTTGACCTCATTCTCGTGCTTCTCTTTGCGCTATGGATCATTGCTTCGTATCAAATGAATAGGCAGATGGAACGGACGGGGAAATGTGATTATTGCTGAATGCGTCGCGCTTAGGGCGCCCTTCCGTGGTAGAATTTTGCCATCATGGAGCGTTTTATATACTTTGACCATGCGGCGGCAACGCCCATGGATGCGCGAGTGTTTGAGGTAATGGAGCCGTATTTTATGGATGCTTATGCCAATCCTACGAGCATTTATAAATTTGCCCAAAAATCACGGAGTGCCATTGAGCGGGCTCGGGAAAAAATTGCAGAATTTTTGCAGACGGAGCCGCGTGAAATTATTTTTACGAGCGGAGGAACGGAGAGTAACAATCTTTTTATTTTTGGTGCGGCAGAGGTGCTTCAAAAATATGGTCGGCATATCATCACTTCTCAAATAGAACACGACTCGGTGATCGAGCCCTTAAAGAGGCTGGAGACAAAAGGTTTTGAGGTCACGTATTTGGATGTTGGCGAAGATGGTTTGGTAAAGGCACAGGATGTTAAAAAAGCTTTGCGGGACGATACTATTTTGGTGACGATTATGTTTGCCAATAATGAAATTGGAACGATCCAGCCGATTGCTGAGATTGGAGAAGTTATTGCCGAATTCCGTAAAACCAAAAAAGTGACCTCCACAGAACATCATCTCTATCCTTATTTTCATACGGATGCCTGCCAAGCTGCGCCCTATTTAGATATTTCTGTAAAGCCCCTTGGCATTGATGCGATGACTCTGAACGGGGGAAAAATTTATGGCCCCAAAGGCGTTGGTGCTCTGTTTATAAAAACTGGGACGCCCATTATGCCGCAACTTTTTGGCGGCGGGCAGGAGCATCGCATGAGAGCGGGAACAGAAAATGTGGCAGGGATTGTGGGTTTTGGGCGGGCGCTGGAGCTTGTTCAGTCGGCGCGTGTGGAAGAAAGCCAGAGGCTTCTTGTCCTTAGAGACAGACTTATAAATGGCTTGCTTCAGGCCATTCCTCGTTCGCGGGTGAATGGAGACCTTCACAAGCGGCTTCCCAATAATGTGAATGTTTCTTTTTACGGACTGGAAGGAGAAGCCATTCTGCTCCGCTTAGATATGATCGGTGTGGCGGCTTCTGCAGGCTCGGCTTGCGCGGCGAGTTCGCTTGAGCCGTCGCATGTTATGCGCGCACTTGGTTTAAGTGACCAGTGGACGCACTCTGCTACCCGCTTTACTATGGGACATGGCAACACCCATGAAGAGGTGGATTTTGTTTTGAAAAATCTGCCTGGGATTATCAAGGAATTACGCGAAGTTTCGCCCTTCGCATAGGCCCCTTCGACCCTGTATAATGTCCTTATATGAATCCTGTAGATCTTCTTTTGATTGTGGGCGCGACTGTTTTGGGAATTATTGTAGGCCGTTTTATCATCGGTCAAAAAAAGTTTGATGAACGCGACATCCTTCAGCGTGCGGAAAAACTGGTGGCGCATGCACAGCATGAGGCCAAGGAGTCTTTGGTGCAGGCTAAAGAACGTGCCATTGCCAAAAAAAAGCAGTTTGAAATGGAGCAAGCCGAATTCACAGCCCAGATGGATAAAATGGAAAAAATGATGGACGGTAAGATTCTCTCTTTGCAAAAACGCGAAGCCAAGATTTCAGATATGCAAAAAGTGCTTAAGGGCGAAGAAGCAGTTTTGGAATCGCTGCGAGCCCAGACTCATGAATCTAAAAAAAATGTTAATGAAAAACTCATGCAGATGACGGGTATTCCTGGGGATAAAATCAAAGATGAGCTTTTTAAAGATTATGAAAACGAGTTTCAGCAAGATGCGGAGCTCCGTTTGCAGCGTCATGTTCAGTGGGCAGAAGAAGGCGCCATCCGCGATGCGCGAAACGTTTTGGCCGAAGCCATGTATCGCTACGGCGCGGAGACGTCGCTGGAAAGCGAAGAAGGTTTTGTCACCGTTTCGCGCGATGAGTTTAAGGGTCGCATTGTGGGCCGGGGCGGCCACATTATTGCCCTTTTTGAAGAGCTTTTTGGGGTAGATGTGATTTTTAATGACGAACCCAACATTATTATTGTGAGTTGTTTTAACTTAGTGCATCGTGAGGTTGCCAAGCAGGCGCTTATGCGTTTGATGCGCGAGAAAAATATTACGGAAGAAATTGTGGCTCGCGTGAAGCCGTTAGCAGAGCAGGACGTCCAAAAAATTCTTAGGCGCGAAGGCGAAGCGGCTCTTAAAAAATTGAATATCACCAATATGCCTCCGGATTTTGCAGAACTTGTTGGGCGACTCCGGTTCCGCACAAGTTATGGCCAAAATATTATGACGCACTGCTTTGAGGTTGGTTATTTTGCCAAACTCCTTGCCGGCGAAATTGGTGCCGATACGCATGTCGCTTTCTTGGGGGGATTTTTCCATGATATTGGAAAGGCCATTGATCAGGAAGTTGGCGGCTCGCACGACGTGCTCTCTAAGGAAATTTTGGAAAAATATGGTTTTTCTTGGGAGATTACTCACGCGGCTTGGACTCATCATAATGCCATTCCGCAAGAAACCGTGGAGGCGCGAATTGTGCAGGCAGCAGATGCCATTTCGGCTGGCCGTCCGGGAGCACGCGCAGAATCGGTGGAGCGCTATTTGGCTAAAATTAAAGATCTCCAAGAGACGGCTTTTTCTTTTGCCGGAGTAAAAAAAGCTTTTGCCATTAATGCTGGACGCGAGGTCCGCGTGGTGGTGGACCCCGATAAAGTTGATGATGCGGGAGTAACATCACTTGCTGGAAATATTGCCGCGAAGGTTCAAGAAAAGGGTGGATACCCGGGAAAAATTAAAGTCACTACGATTCGTCTTACCAAGGCTACGGATTATGCACGATAAAAATTATGACGTCATTGTTATCGGCGCCGGGCCGGCAGGCTGGGGCGCCGCTGTTTATACCGCCCGCGCAGGTTTAAAGACGGTTGTTTTTGGGCTTTTGGCTCAGTCGAACTTATATAAAGCGCATGTTGTAGAAAATTATTTTGGATTCCCGTCCATTTCTGGTCCTAATCTTATGGAAGAGGGCAAAAAACAGGCGCTGCGTTTTGGTGCGGAGTTTGTGGAGCGTGAAGTGGTCGCTTTAAAAAGAAGCGACGGCGGGATTGTTAGCGCGACAGATACCGATCAAAATCATTACACGGCAAAGGCCATAATTATCTGCTCTGGATTAGGATTTAAGCCGTCGGGCATTAAAAATGAACAGCCGCTTATTGGGAAAGGCGTTTCTTTTTGTGCCACATGCGATGGATTTTTCTTTAAAGGTAAAAATATTGCGGTCATTGGACATGGGCATTTTGCCGGAGAGGAAGCGCTGGCACTTTTAGCGTACACGCCGAATGTCTCTATATTAAGCCACAGAAAGGAATTTTCTTTTTCGGAAAAAATTCAGGAAGGCCTACAGAAGGGTGGCATAAAACTCATAAAAACGCCGCGCATAAAAGAATTTATTGGCGCCACAAAACTTGAAAAATTAAAGTTTGCGGATGATACGGAGATGGTTTTTGATGGAGCATTTTTGGCACTGGGAATTGCCACCGCCGGAGACTTTGCCAACAAGCTGGGAATTTTACGCACGGGTCCGCAGAATGCTTTTTTGGTCGCCGATCCGCGCACAGGTAAGACCAACATCCCAGGCGTCTATGCTGCCGGAGACTGCACCGGCGGCAACGCGCAGGCTGCCAAAAGCGCCGGCGAAGGATGCAATGCGGCGATGAGTGTCATTAAGGAGCTTAAAGGAGTTGCGGCGTATGTGGACTATTCGTGAATACCTTTATTCGTTGCATATATTGCAAGTTGTGTGAAACGCATGTTTTTCTTTTTGGCTTCGCCAAGCTCTTAAAAAGAATCCGATTTTGTTTTTTATTTATTTTTAGAGGGGAAACAAAGTGTACTCCGCTCGCTTCGAATGCTTTACGATACTAAACTTCAACAGCCTTTGGCCAATAACCAGCAAAAGCTGACGAGGCTTCATCGTAATTTTCAGAGTAGTTCATTTCAGACCGTTGTCCCGAAGAAATAGCATTGACGTTTGGCACATTTCTTAAATATTCATTCTCGCCGATTATCCATCGATCATGAACATCTCTTATCTCACGGCTATCGATAGTCGCCCATATAACATGAATGCCCTTATTATTCATCTCACACTTGAATCGTCTGTATTCCTTCTTTGCATCGGCACTTAAATTCTTATCATGCAAATCAAGAGAAAGAATGCGAATTTCTTTAATTTTATTGGCGTCAGCAACAGCCCACAGCCACTCAAGAGCCTCTTTCTGGAAATGTTTATCCAGCCAATATATTGACCCCTCACATTCACCAAGAATACGCTTTACCCAAATGATATTAGAGAAAGGTCTTGATGGATCAATAAAAACATTCTTTGGCACAGCAGGAGTATCGGGCGAGACAAGTATTTTTAACTGGCGCACTTTTTTCTGATAGCTAACTATACCTGTGTAATTGAGTAAATCTAAAAAATGCGTCAGGGGCTCACTAGAATCGTAAAACCAAAAGCCCGTTGTTTTAAGGACCGTAAGGACTTGAGCGATAGTGATCTTGGCAACACCCCATAGATACTGCTGCACAGCAACCGTTGGAGGGAAGGCGAGCAAAAGTTGACGCAGGATATTCATATATTCGCCATCACAACGAATGTACAATGATTCAAAAATAGCTTTACCAGCTTCCGTTAACTCTCCGGGGGCAGAAATGCTAAACACCCCAATGTCTTCCCAGCACTGGTAATCGTCTCCTAGCTGAACATGATTTATGGAGCCATCTTCTCCAGCAGTTTTTATGTGGACAAGCATTTTCTTCCAGTTGCTCTGTGGTAGCATTGCTGTTTTTTCCTGCATTATTTAGATTTTTTAGCGATAGCTTCCTGAACCACTTTCTCAAGATCTTCAAGAGCTTTTATATAAGCTGGGTTTGTCTGTAAGTAAAAAGCAACATCCAGGGGATAAGACACAATCGCCCCACTCGGCAACGGAACACTGTGAGCTCCTAACGGATGGTGTTCTACTTTCGGTTTTGATTGTTCAAGTGATTCACCCTGATTTTCGGTCTTCGTTACAACTTCTTCGCTTATTCTTTTTGGTACCACGGCAAGTGAGGATACAAGAACTCCATTCTCATAAATTCCAGCAAATTCGACAGAGTCCTTAAAGGTCTGAACAGCTTTATTTGCAACTTTACTACTAATTTTGTGTTTGCGAATAAGAACACTGCTTAGAGTGGAAGGTATAGCACGGCCTTTATATTCCTCTACTAAGGCATTGAAAAGCTTTGGCTTCATGACAGCCTCAAGAATCGCATCTTTTTTCTCTTGTTCCGTTACAAAATGATGAATACGGCCTGCCAAATCGGAATTTTTGTACACATTTCCATTCCTTTCCAGAAGACCATAATGAGCTAGCGCTGCTACTTTAGAGGCAGATGCACCACTAAGTGAATCATAGCCGATCGCCTTGGCAGCCGACATGACACTGACGTGTCAACCATGCCAAAAAACAGCAAAAAACGAACAAAACCATATTCTTCCCCGGATAATTTTTCAAAACGAATTAAAAATGTTCCTTCGGATATTGTTTCAAAGATTTCCAAAATTGACGAATTAAAGGGGCAATGGATAACCGGAGCTCGATTGAGTCCGCAAGTTTTAGGAAGGTTGAAACGATCGGTTTTAATTACTTCAACAGGTGCGTCTACCCGCATTGAAGGTGCACGGCTTTCTGACGAGGATATTGAAAAACTAATGCGTGGCATTAATATCCAGAAATTTACCGATCGTGATAGACAAGAAGCAAAAAGTTATTATGAATTACTGGAAAATGTTTTTAATTC
>JBBTWV010000046.1:0-9038 GCA_038062615.1 Patescibacteria group bacterium
TTCAGTTAGCCAAAAACAAAAAACCAATTCAACCAAATTGTTTTAACTATCCCGCACGTGCAGAATACTAAAAGCCTTCTTTTGGATGATGATGTCAAACAAGAGCTCGTCGAACTTCAAGAAAAAGGCGTAAACATCAATGAGCTTTTAAGAGGATTTTTAGAAAAAAGAAAAATGGAAATTGCGCAAGAAAAGGAACGATTAGTTGCTGATGGTGCTGTTGAAAATTCTGCTCGTTATATTCCGGTGGCCATTAAAGAAATTCTCAAAAAAGAGCATGGCGATAAGTGTTCCATAAATCACTGCACTAAAAAGTCGCAAACGATTCATCATACTCAGCGCTTTGCCCTAAGCCGTTCCCATGATCCTCATTTTTTGGCACCGCTTTGCCAAGAGCACCATGCCATCGCACATTCTATAGATGTGAAGGCGAGTGAGATGCGTCTATCGGGTGGATCTCCTTGAGGTGAGCCTTATCGTCCCAGCACCGTCACTTTTGTCTTTCCTAAAGGTTCAAGAGCCGGTGTCTGGAAAAATGATTGTGAAGTCAGCGCATACGGACGAGAGCCAAATGGTTCAATATCAACTCTGTTTTTGTAGAGTAATGGTGTGCCATTGTTAGCATTAAAGACAACTTCGTCGTACATGAATGCCGTGCTATAAAACCTGCCTCGAACAATGGGAGTGTTGGACAAGCACGAGACATAGAACTCTGAACTTTTAATATCTCCTGTGGTATGGGCCAAATCACATGTCACGGTTGGTTCAAATGAGCCACCGCCTTGCGGCACGGCTTCAAATCGGACTTTTACATCACAGCCTTGTTGTACCAGTCGGGCCAAATTTTGAAGATCTCTTGTTGATGCGCCAGAAAGCACAGGGCCGGCATTATTGAGCTGCCCATTAAACTCATAAGTGGCTTCTAAAACTTTTGACCAAGTTTGAGGGCAGCCATTTTGATTGGTGGTGAGAAATGGTCCTGTTAAAGCGCCTTTTTGTGTTGCCGGTCTCGCCACATAAACCGCTGTTCCAACCACAAATACGACTAAGCAAACCGCGATCCAAGGCAGCCACGGCTTGCCTCCATTTTGAGTAAGATTTTTCATATTGGTTTTTGTTAAATTCTATCTGCTTATTTTACGCCAAAATGCTGATTTTATCAAGTGCTCGTTCCATGCTGCCAGCCTTAATACTCTTATTTATGGAACTTATCGTGAATTTCTTTAAGCCTGCGATTTGTAAGGTGCGTATAAATTTGAGTGGTGGTTATGGAAGCGTGACCCAGCATTTCTTGCACGGCGCGAATGTCGGCACCGTTATGTAGTAGCTCAGTGGCAAAAGAATTATGACTTATAAATCCGTCAGTTATAAAATTTTGACTGGGAAGGATGGTGAAGTCATAAACTTCCTGCTTGGGCAGGCGAACCAATTTTGTTTTATGTACCTTGAGCCATTTTACCGTGTGAAGGTCTAGTATCTGCTGAAGATGCGGTAGAGACGGATGATCGAAGTTATATTTTTGTAATCCATTGAGTATGTTTTTCAAAAGAGAAGGAGTGGTGCATATCTTTGTATATCGTTTGAGATGCTTTATAGGCGAGTTATTGCTGAGATATTCAGATAATCCGCGGGCTTCTTTGAGTATCTTGGTATAGATGTGTTTAAAGATAACTTGGGTAGGCAGTTTCCAATCAACATGGTTTTTATGAATGATGATCTTTTTTAATGTAGGGATCCATTTCTGAAATAAATGTTGGCTTGGCTTTTGTAAAACTTGCAGATTATACATGACATGATGGATTTTTTTCCCCTGTGGAAGGGTGACTTTCCGCTCTCTTTCGTAGAGAAAGCTATCAATGCCGAGTTTGAGGAATAGCATTTGAACATCCTTTAAAAGTTCTTTACTTGCAGAAAATATTTTTGGGAAACTTCCCTCGTTCCCTTCGGCATCATAAAGACCGGTTAGGAATGCTGCGATTTCATTTTGGGTAGCTTGAAAAATGGCTTTAGGTATGCGACGCTGAGCCGAACGCTCTGCCATACCGAGCGCTTTATATTTTTTTAGCAATCGCATGTCATAAATGTTGAGCACCCAACTTTTGCGATCAGTTAATTTTTTTATCGTAGGTTCTCTTCCGATAACGCCGTTGGTAAGGTTGCTGTAGAAATCAATAAACTTCTTGTTCTTATCGTTTATAATAATTCCATGCCTCGCGTCGCTAAATGTTCCATCACCTAAGGCATACCCCGCAAGACGCCAAAAATTTACGGTTCCTCGGTATCTTCCAAAGGATGGGAGTGATTTTATGCCAGCGACAAACATTCCAGGCTGGATGCTTTTAGCGGTTATGGGAGTTATTCCTTTTTCCGTAATAGTAAAGAAAAGATGGCGCGGAGTGCAGAGAATTTCCCTTCCGGAGGCCCAAACTTGTATAAATTGCGATGTTTTGTGAGAGAAATGTCGCACAATGGTATTTGAAATTATTTCATTTTTTTCAAAATCAAGACTTAAAACGTGTTTTTTCTTTTTTAGAAAAGTTTCTTTTGCAGATTCCGTAGATGGATTGAAAATAATACGGGTATTCTCATGGAGACAGTGGCGCAGCGTATGTGGCGTTACTTTTTTAATGATGCCAGCAAGCATAGCGTATTTGCGTACCAGCGATTCGATGGATACGGTACTGAGACGGCGGCTTTCGCCTTTGGTAATATCGCTCGTGGATCTTGGCCGACCGGTGTTAATAAAAAGCGGATCAAAAGCATCGTTGCGGCTTTTGAGATATTCTTCAATTTTTCCTGCGGCATGCTGCGATAAAAATACAATTCTTGGCTTGTGGCCCTTTCCGCGGATCATGAACTCGCGGCGTTTTAAATCCACCTGGCTGCGATTGAGCGAGGCCAGTTCACTGACGCGGAGCCCGGTGGAGTAGAGCATTTCTAGGATTGCCAAATCACGCTGAGCTGATGCGGATTTTTCGTCTACCGCTAAAAAAAGCTGTTGGACTTCTTCGCGTGATAAAAACTCTACGGTGCGCTCTGGAATTTTAGAGAGTTCGATTTTTTCCGGCGCCAATGTTTGGTAATCATTTTTAATGAGATATTTTAGAAAAGCCCGCAACGCAATGGTGTGATAATTTTGGGTTTTTCTTGCGAGTGTTTTTCCGTTTTTGTCATTGGGTCGGTTGAGGTATAAGCGATATTTTTGCACGAGCGGCAGATCCAGATTTTTCACTTCAATATCCCCGGCAAAATCAAAAAACTTTTTAAGATATCGCGCATAATTTTCCACCGTTTTAAGCGACTGATTTTTTTCGATCTCACAGTGTTCTAGAAATTTTTGAATTAGAGGCTGGAGCATTGCCATGAAATCAGCATAGCCGAATTCCAGCAAGCTACAAGTATGCTACCATTCAAGCCGATGACCGCTTCTATTGCCCTTAAAATACAGCTTGAGGATCACGAAAAGCATACTCTTGCTCACTATGCCGTGATGAGTTCTAAAAGCGCTGGGCGGCAGTTTCCGGAACCGGAGGATCCCACTCGCACCGTTTTTCAACGTGATCGTGATCGCATTATTCACTCTAAGGCCTTCCGCCGTTTAAGCGGCAAAACACAAGTGTTTTTAGCCAATTATGGTGATCATTTTCGCGATCGATTGAGCCATACTCTAGAGGTGGCGCAGGTGGCACGAGATCTCGCGCGCAATCTTCGGCTCAATGAAGATTTATGTGAAGCCATAGCCCTGGCTCACGACCTTGGCCATCCGCCTTTTGCGCATTATGGCCAGGACACGCTCAACGAAATCATGCAAAAATTTGGTTTCCACTTTGAGCATAACGAGCAGAGCAAGCGCGTCGTGGAAAAATTAGAAAAGCAGTTCCCCAATTTTGAAGGACTCAATTTGACGTATGAGGTTCGGCAAGGGCTCGCCAAGCACCAGACGCTCTATGATCAAGAAAACAAGCTCGTCACGGGCAAAACGCTCGAAGCTCAGGTGGTGGATTTAGCGGATGAAATCGCGTATCACAATCATGATTTGGATGATGGCATTCGTTCTAAACTTTTTGGGCTTCGTGAGTTGCGACGGCTTGCAATTTGGAAGGAATCAGAAAAATTTGTCTTCAAAAAGTATGGCAAAAAAATAGACGCTTTGGTTTTATGCAGCCGTGCGGTGAGCCATATTATTTCTATGATGATTACGAATGTCATTGAAACGTCATCAAAAAATATTATCCGACTTCGCATTCGTACCCTGGATGACGTCCTCAAACAGGAAAAGAACTTGGTGTGTTTTAGCCCTGATTTTCAAAAAAAGGTCGCACAGCTGCGCCAATTTTTATGGGATGGGATGTATCAATCACCGCGTGTACTTAAATATATGCGTCGCGGCCAGCGCATCATTAAGAAACTTTTTTGGAATTTTTACAAAAAACCTCAGTTGTTGCCGGAGCATTTCCGTGAGAAGATTGGGCCTGCGGCACCACTGGAAATTATTGTGAAAGATTACGTGGCCGGATGTACCGACCAGTTTGCCACGCAGTTATACTCAGATCATGAGATGTCCTAAGTGCAAACACGATGACACCAAGGTGGTGGACTCGCGCGAAACGGCAGAGGGAAGCGAAATTCGCCGTCGCAGGGAGTGTGAAAAATGCGATTTCCGGTTCACTACTTTTGAACAGATTGAAACCGCCAATTTTTTGGTGATAAAAAAAGACGGCTCGCGCGAGCCTTATAGCCGCGAAAAAGTGAGCAGGGGGATTTGGAAAGCATGTGGAAAAAGGCCGGTGACGGAGGAACAAGTCAGCCGGGTTATTGATGCACTAGAAGCCAAGTGGATGGGCATGGGGCCGGAAATCTCTTGCAAGGATATTGGGGAGGATGTTATGGACGAACTCAAAAAGCTCGATGAAGTGGCGTATATCCGCTTCGCTTCGGTGTACCGGCACTTTAAGGATTTGGAAAGTTTTAAGAAAGAGCTCGCAAAGTTATTGGATTAAGGTCTCGATGATTTTTGATGGCACTGGATGATGGCTCTGGCCACGGAAAGCGCGATGCCTTCTTCAAAAACACTGGGGATGATTTTACTTGACAGCGGTTTTTTGACAAGCCTCGCCAGTGCGTGCGCCGCCGCTACCTTCATGGCATCCGTTATGTATCTGGCGCGGCAGTCCAAAACCCCGCGAAAAACTCCCGGAAAAGCCAAAACATTGTTGATTTGATTGGGATAGTCGCTGCGGCCGGTGGCAATAATTTTGGCGCCGCCTTTAAGCGCTTCTTCCGGCATGATTTCTGGCGTTGGGTTTGCCATAGAAAAAACAATGGCGTCTTTGGCCATGGCACGCACCATCTTATGATCCGCAATATGCGCATGAGAAACGCCAATGAATACATCGGCACCCCGCATGGCATCACCAAGATTTCCTTTGATTCGCTCAAGATTGGTGAGTTTGGCAATACGCTCTTTATAAATATTTAAATCATCGCGGCCTTCGTAAATAATACCTTTGCGGTCCGTCAAAAGAATATGTCCGGCACCTTCGTGCAGCAACAAGCGTGCGGTGGCAATGCCTGCCGCACCCGCTCCAGCAATCACAATCCGGATTTGCGCTAAAGTTTTGCCCACTACTCTAAGGGCATTTATGAGCCCGGCTAAAATCACTATCGCCGTGCCGTGCTGATCATCATGAAAAACGGGAATGGGAACTTCTTCTTTGAGTTTTTCTTCAATATAGAAACAGTTGGGTGCCGCAATGTCCTCCAAATTAATTCCGCCAAAAGAGGGAGCAATGGCCTTCACTGTTTTTATGATCTCGTCCGGATCTTGCGTGGAGAGGCAGATAGGGAAGGCGTCAATTCCTGCAAATTGCTTGAAGAGCAAACACTTTCCTTCCATCACCGGCAGGCCTGCCAAACCGCCAATGTTGCCAAGGCCCAAAACGGCGCTGCCATCCGTAACCACTGCCACGGTGCGCCCCTTAAGGGTATATTTATAGGCTAAATCTGGATTTTTGGCGATTGCTTCACAGGGTGCCGCCACTCCGGGTGTATACGCAAGGCTCAAATCGTCGCGCGTCTTAAGCGGCACTTTTGACGCAACTTCAAGCTTGCCCCGATGTTTGGCGTGGAGTGCCAACGAGGCTTTTTCATAATGATGGTGGGATGGCATATTATTATATAAGCTCACTGCGGCTCACAACCGGCGGAGCCGAATTGTTCGCCTTGCTCGCGCTCGCGCCGTGCGCTCGCTATCCTTAGCGGGGAAGAGGAGCGGTGGGCTTAGAAACCTTCGGCGGAGCGCTTGGGCCGCGGCTAGATGGCACTTGTGGAACATCTTGCGTGCTGGGTTTAGCGGGCTCGGTTTTCCCGCAAGCCGAAAGCATTCCGATAACGACGGCGATAATAGCAATAGCAACGATCCAACGATTCTTCATAAAATATTTATTATGTTCCTAAAAAGCGGTCGTTTGCCCTTCCTTCATGTTCAGTACCGTCCCAGAACTTCTTTCCAATTTTATCGTACGGTTCGCCTCCTTGCTATAGTAGTAATCCACCGGACCGGTGCCAATGCCAATGGCATCAGTCTCCACGAGTTTTTTATCGGGAAAAAGTTCGGCGACATTCTTCCAACCGTTCTTTACAAGTACGTTTTGAAGGAGCGTTTCCAGCCTATCAGCAAGCGGAATAACGGGCTTTGGCGGCTCTACCGGTTTTTCCACATACTGGTAACTCATGATGATAGTTTCCAGTTGTTTTTTAAGAAATTCGCCAATGGCGCTGTCGCCATATTCCCCGTACAGAATCAAAAAACTTTTATTAGGAAGAGCAATAATGGCATCTAAAATTCTTTTTTCAGGAAGGCTGATTTTCAGCGCCGATTTACCCGAAAGCGTCAGCTGGCTAAAAGCTGGTTTTAGATTCGGATAATTTTTTTGATAGTTCTCTTTGGCTTTTGCAAAGTATTGGTCCGCGGTCAAATTTTCAGGATTTTCTACGAGGGAGATGGAGATTTTAGCGCTCATAGGCCACGTGCGCGTAAAAAAGGCTTGGCCAGCAGCACGCTTCCAAATAACGCTATTTTTAAGCCCTTTAAAAATTTCCCAACCGGCAGGGTGTTTTATTTTCCAGAAGTTTTCCAAGTGCTCGGTCTCTTTCCATCCCGAGGTAATATCAAATGGTTTAGCCGTTTGCTGCACACTTCGCATGCGATAAATAATTTCGGCCAGTTCGCCGCGCGTGAGCTTTTTACCCGAATCCACATTTCCATTTTCATCCGGCTCAATGAGATTTTTGTCCTTGGCATATTGCGCCTGCTTGGAATACCAGTCTTTTGAATTCAGCCCGGAATAAATAACGGCATCCACCTCTACTTTAGTGGTATTGATTTGAAAAAATGAAAGCGTAAGGGCCAGCGACTCCGGCAATGTTACGGCATTGGCAGGTCTAAAAGTTTTATCTTCATAACCCTTAAGTTTGCCCAGGGCTACGCCTTTTTGAATCATGGGGTAGAACCAGTCTTTTTCGCCAACATCACTAAATGAAATTTTTTGACTCGATTTTTCAGCCATAATGCCGGCCGCTTTTAGAATCATCGCGACGGCTTCCGCACGATTGATGCTCTGATCCGGCTTAAAGCTGCCATCCGGGTAACCGCTCACTAAGTTGGCGTCTTTAAGATTAAGAATCGCTGCCGCATGAGCATGCGACGCTGGTACATCTGAAAAATTTGCGGCAAAAACAGGAGACGGCAAAACCCCAAACGTAAGGAAGATAGCTAAAAAAAAGGAAGTCTTGAGACGCATGCTCCTTTTTAATAAATGGAAACGGTCGCCCGCGGCATCACAAAAAAGCCAATGAGAATGGCGATGACAGCGACGAGAACCACAATGATAATTTTCGCAGTGCGAGTGGACATACGATTTCTAGTATATCACTTCACCTGGAGAATACACATCCAGTGCGTCGGCGCCCAACAGATTTTTCATTTCCTCCACAACGCTTCCATACGCCACAATTTTTTGGCTTCCACGCTTCATGTCGCGAATGATCGCGGTTTTATCACGCACCTCGGTGATGCCCATGAGGATGGTGTAAGGCACTTGAAAGCGGTCCGCCAAGTGGAGTTGGGATTTAATGGAATCTTTACCAAGGGCACCAACGGTCTTAATACCTGCCTCGCGCAACTGAGCCATGAGCATGATGCACTTCTTTTTGGCTTCGTAGCCTAGCTGGCCAACGAATACATGCAGATCATCTTTTTTAGGAACGCGGATGCCGGTGCGTTTCATATTTTCCACGATGCGTTCTATGCCTGCTGCAAAACCAACGGCTGGAGTTTTCTGTCCGCCCATCAGCTCAATAAGCCCATCATAACGTCCGCCGCCGCCAATGGCATTTTGTGCACCCGTCTGTTTATCCCAAAATTCAAATACCGTTTTGGTGTAGTAGTCCAAACCGCGTACCAGTGAGGGATTTTCGATGTAGGCAATTCCCAGTGCCGTCAGCAAATCTAATAACTGAGTGTGGAATTCTTTGCACTCGGTGCAGAGGTAGTCTTTCATTTTTGGCGCCAGACCGGCCAAAATTCGGCAGTCTTCTTGTTTGCAGTCCAAAAGCCGAAGTGGATTTTTAGTGATCCGCATTTTGCAATCTTCACACAAACTTCGCTCTTTGCCGATGTAGTAGTTGCGCAAATCGTCCATAAAACGAGGTCTACAATCTTTATTGGCACATCCAATAGAATTAATTTGAAGCGTGAACGAGTCGGCGACGCCAAGGTCTTGGGTAATGGTTCGCGCCAGCGCAATAAGCTGTGCATCCAACGCTGGATCCGACTCGCCGATCATCTCAAAACCGTACTGCCAAAACTGGCGAAAACTGCCGCGCTGCGGGCGGTCATAGCGGAAGTGCGGTTCGATGTAGTATAGCTCCACCGGTTGCGGCAGCGTCTGCATATTATGGTTAATGTAAGCACGTGCAACACCTGCCGTTCCTTCCGGTTTTAGGGTTAGCGAGCGGCCTTTCCGGTCTTGAAAAGT
>JBBTWV010000047.1:0-5682 GCA_038062615.1 Patescibacteria group bacterium
CAATCCCATCTATCTTTCATACTCCATTATTCATATAGGTATTGCCCTCGCATTTGCCAATGTTTGGATGCTGTTTTCTATCATCCCCGTGGTTGCAACTCTTCGCGTTTATGCCATTGCTCGCGAAGAAAAATACCTTGAGGAAAAATTCGGCGAAGAATATCGCACGTATAAAAAGCACGTCAGGCGTTGGCTTTAGGGCGAGTCATCATTTTTAATGTTGCCACACGTCCGCACGCCATTCTTGATCGTTGCCGGCACCAATACTAAGTGCGATATTAAGGTCTACATCACTGAGGTCAATTCCGGTGGTGAGATGATTGTTGCCGGAATCATCACCGCCACCCCCGCCTGAGGTCACCATAATCCCAGCCGCTTCCTTTTTGATAAATTCCATATTCATTAACAGTGGCATCGGGCGCCTGTGATTTTATTGAATGTGTGGTAACTGCCACAAACAGTGCCACATGTGTTACGCGCGCTGCTGATTGATGGCTCATCTACTCTGGTTGGGTAATTGAACCGGTCACTCTATTTGGCTTGGCGGCGTTGCTGGTGTAGCGCGGCATGTGGAGACCAGTTCTTTCTAGCTCAACAAACATGATCTCCATGTCATTGGGGCGATTGGTCATATAGTCTCTTACGAAGGCGATAAGTTTGCCGTCGCGTGAAGCATGCGCATTTGGCTGAATGTGATGGGTTGCTCCGGCATCGTAACTATTTTCGTGGCTTACAATGGACGTTATGTCGCGGGTACGTAAATCAACCACTACAATTTTACCAAGATATGGCGAACCTTCTGGCCAGTCGTGTCCCTGTGTAAAGATGACACGATCGTTATCTATAAAAGCTCCGTGGCTTCCGAGGAGATCACTATAATCATCAAGAACATTTCCATCGCGACCGTGAATGCGGCCTTCTTGCCCACAAATAATTTTGCTTCCATCCGGACTGACACCGTAATGCGAGCACTCCATTTCCATACGATACTGCTCCCATTCCTCCAGGGACTGCGGAATGGGGTTCCGAGTATCAAAAATGTAGGCGCGATTAAACTCTCCCGAAGAATCACGCTGATTGTCTGGCGTGAGGCCGCGAATAAGAAACATAATCGTGTGATCATCAATAAAAATGAGGCGATCCATATAAAAGACGGTTTCGTGATCAGCCGTAAAAATACGTTGAAAGGTTCTCTCAAAGCCAAACAGCCAGGAGCATGCCCATTCCTACAAGTGATGCGAGGTAATATCCGGCATTTATAAGATAAAGGGTTAATTTTTTGCCTTCCCAAAGAACGCTGCCGAGAAGCACCGTAAGCGTGCTGATAAAATATCCGCGAGCGGCTTCGCCTTTGCCAATGGCGGCTACGAGGACAGCTCAGTAGTTAATTTGTATACATCGGGAATAATACAAAGTGAGTTAAGGAATATGAGGGAAACGAATACTTTTTATGGTAGGATTTCAGATGGGATTTTGCAAGTTTGATGGGGCGTGGCCAGCGAGACGGAGAGAGAAGAGAAGTTGTGTTTGTAGGGAGTATGTAGTTAACTGATTTTGCTTTAGGACTGATGGCTGGGCTTGACTGGGCGGCATCAATTCTATGCAAAATGAATTCTTCATTTTTGAGCGCCACACGGTGGCGCTGAAATGGGCGAGCGCACAGTGCGAGCGAAGGTCGAGCGTAAACATTATGGAGAGGTGGCCGAGTGGTTGAAGGCGGCAGGTTGCTAACCTGTTATACGGTTGAAAAGCCATATCGAGGGTTCGAATCCCTCCCTCTCCGCCAAGATACGTTGGAACAACGAAAGTTCATGATGGTGGATGAAGTAGGATTCGAACGCGCAGGCGAGCCGCTAGAAGCGGCGAAGACGAGCGGGGCCTGCGCGCGCCGAATTAAGATGAGGCGACGCGTAGGCGAATCCCTCCCTCTCCGCCAGTAGACAACGAATTTTTCGCTTGATCATGCTGCGAATGCTCCCTGTCATGGAAGTGAGCCGGATGAGAAAGAGTACGCACGAAGTTTTCCTTGGTTCATTTTTTTCGTACAACTGGATTTTCGCGCTACAATCAAATTATTATGAAATTTGTTCCGCGTAATGAAATTTGAGGGTAACATTGGGCGGCTAGATGTTAGGAGGGGTGGCCGAGTGGTTGATGGCGATAGTCTTGAAAACTATTAGACCAGCAATGGTCTCCAGGGTTCGAATCCCTGCCCCTCCGCCATAGACACGTTGCAATAACGAGAGATTTCGCAAGAACTAAAATGGGATTCGAACGCGCAACCGAGCCGCTAGAAGCGGCGAAGGCGAGCGGGGCCTGCGCGCGCCGAATTAAGATGAGGCGACGCGTAGGCGAATCCCTGCCCCTCCGCCAGGATCCGTTGCAACAACAGGATAGAAGAATACGGGCGAATTTTAGGCTATGCCGCAAGAAATGACTCGAGTGTTTATTTTATTACCCTAAAACTTTTGAAAATTTGATCGAAAACCTTATGATTCATTTCCCATTCTTGGGTGGGCATAATGGCTTGAATGCGAAAACGGGCCTTTCCTTTTTTTACGATAAGTTCTCGGAATGTTAGCGGCGTATTTTCTTCTTCCTCAAACCAATTTCCTCCGAGCAAATGGCCTTTAGCATTAGGAATTTTGAATGATTCATCGATATCAAAAGTATGCTCGGAAACCGTATTTATCCAATAATCCCTTGTGTTAGAGACTTCTGTTGGAAAATCGTATTCACTTGTATCCAACTGTATGCTGAGTCTCGAACCAAGAAAATCTGAAGGACGTCCATATTTTTTATCGTAAAACTCCTTGAATGCTCGCAAAGTATTATCCACTCTCCACTCCTTTGGAATTTTTATTTTAAACTTAAAGAGTGAACTTTTAAAAAAATTACCGATGTGCAACTTGGTGATGCCCTGAGGACTTGGTGAAGACTTATCTAGGGCTTGTGCGGAAGCATAAAAAGGGGAACTGAGGGAAGCCACAAGCAAGAGGGTGGGGAGCCAATAGTTTTTTAAAAAACATGACATGAAAATGGTATTTAAAACACATCCTCAATGTCTACACCTATCCACTGGTCGGTAAACTGTGGTCTACTTTTGAGTTTTAATTCGATAATGGGGCGCGTGATGTTCTCTAATTTTTTGTGCATCCCTTCGCCGGAAAATCGCATGTTTTTTACATTTCGAATAATTTGAAACTCCATTTTGTTGAGACTGAATTCTACGAGTCTTGTTTCGCCAATCTCCACAAAATCATTCATCATATCCACCATGAGCGGGCTTTCTTCATCTTTGGTAATTTCTGCACCGGCGGCTTTTACCTTCTTAAGAATTTCTTCAAAGCGGTCATCGGCTGCCGACGCAGAGGTCTCATCCAGCTCACGTTTTGGCTTCTGATCTCCTAACATGCATATATGGTACCACAGCGTAGCGGTTTACTGCACGGCGAGCGGCGCGACGGGTTGTGCTGGACGAATTTGAATCGTCTGGGCATTGGTACTTCCGTCGGCATTGGCGTTACCCGCAACGGTAACTTGCTGGCCAACGACGAGATCTTTGGCCGAACCTTCACCCGTTTTCATAATTTGCGTGGAATCCGAGAAGAAAACAATTTTGGAACCGCCGTCGCGGAGTTTTATGGTCACGCTTTTATCGTCTTTAGAAAGAACTTCGCCCATTACCAGGTTGCCGCCGGACCCCATACCTCCTCGTCCTAGGCCAAAACCACCCGGGGGTCCACTTCGTCCGTCGCGGTTCATGCCGCGCGCCGCATTAAAGGGATTTTTGCTTTGTGCATACTTCATGCCGCCGTAAAATGCACCGCCGCCAATAATCAAAATGGCAATAATAATCGGTGCCACCATTTTTTTCATAAATAGAAAATTAAGAAATATAAGTCCTAAAATTATTCGTAGCGTAAAGCCTCAATGGGGTTGAGTGCGGCGGCGCGTCTTGCCGGGTAGTATCCAAAAATAATGCCGATCGCCGCCGAAACTCCAAACGCCATCAAAATGGAGGTTAATGAGACTTTTGTCTGAAGAATGCCGAAGTAGGCAACTCCGAAAGCCATGAGCCAGCCCAAAATAATTCCTGCAAAACCGCCAATGAACGTAAGCATAATGGCTTCGGTAAGAAACTGAAGATTAATGTCGCGGCGCTTGGCGCCAATAGCTTTGCGAAGCCCAATTTCTTTAGTACGTTCCGTGACGGTAGTGAGCATCATGTTCATAATCCCAATGCCGCCGACGAGCAAAGAAATGCCCGCAATTGCCGCCAGCAAAATCGTAAAGGTTTGGGTAATGCTAGAAGCCGTAGCAATAATATCGGCTTGATTAAGGGTGCTAAAATCAGCCAGCTGAGGGTCGTCAATATGATGCCGGGCAAGGAGCAGGTCCGTAATTTGCTGCTGAATCTCGGCCATGGACTGGGAATCTGCCGCCTTTACGCTGATGGTGGAGACGTACGCATCGCCGGCCAAATATCGCTGAGCGCTGGTGAGCGGAATAAAAATCATGTCGTCCTGATTGCTAAACCCGGTGCCGCCTTTTGCTTTCGTGACGCCAATAATTTTGAATTCGACATTTTTGATGCGGATTTTTTGGCCGATGGCGCTTGCACCTTCTCCAAAAAGATCATCGCGCGTGGTGGGGCCTAATACTGCCACTTTTGAAAGGCTTTTGAGATTTTGATCCGCAATAAAAGAGCCTTCATCAATTTGAACATTACGCACTTGTGGGTATGCCGCGGTGGTTCCCACTACCGAGGTGTTGGTGTTTTTGCCTTTGCTGGTTACTTGGTAGCGGCCGGAAATTTCCGGAGCCACTGCCTGCGCCAACGTGACTTCTTTGGTAATGGCATCGGCATCATCTTGGGTGAGGGTTCGCGCGGAGCCGCGGCCGGCGCTCACTTGGAAGCCGGGTCCGCGCTGGGCGCCGGGCGTCACCATAATTAAATTGGATCCAATAGACTGAATGCTGGCTTCAATGGTTCCCTGTGCGCCTTGGCCAATGGAGACCATGGCGATTACCGAGCTTATGCCAATAACAATTCCCAACATAGTGAGACCGGATCTCACTTTATTGGCCGAAAGCGCCGAATACGTTTCCTGTAAAATATCAAAAGGTGTCATGAGTGAATTATTTTGCGCGAATGGGATTTGCTGTCACTTAAAATTAATCCGTCTTTTATATGAATGATGCGCTGGGCATGCTGTGCCACTTCATGTTCATGCGTAATGAGGATAATGGTGCGTCCCATTTCATGATTCAGCTTTTGAAAAGTTCCAAGGACGATCTCGCCGGTTTTGGAATCCAAATTTCCCGTTGGTTCATCCGCTAAAATGAGCGTTGGATTGTTCACCAATGCGCGGGCAATGGCCACGCGCTGGATTTGTCCGCCGGAAAGTTGATTAGAGAGGTGATAGAAGTGCGTCTCGCTGAGGCCGGCCGCTTTAAGCGCCACTTCAGCGCGTCCTTTACGCTCTTCACGACTCACGCCCGCATACATAAGCGGAAGCATGGTATTCCGCAAAACCGTGGCGCGCGGAAGAAGGTTAAAAGCCTGGAAAACGAATCCAATTTTATTTTTGCGAATGTCGGCAAGTTCGTCTTCGATAAGTTTGGAACCATCTTTTCCGCCAAGAAAGTAGGTGCCGCTAGTGGGCGTATCCAGCGAGC
>JBBTWV010000048.1:0-6635 GCA_038062615.1 Patescibacteria group bacterium
TATTATCCGAGCTCTTTCTGGAGGACGGACGGGGTTACGCGACATTGTGCTGACAATCGTGAACTTTTTCCTTACCTTCCTGGGATTACTGGCCGTTGTCATGGTGATTTACGGAGGCTTCCTTTATGTGAGTTCAGCTGGAAATGAAGAAAGCGTTGGTAAAGCCAAAAAAATCTTGCTCTACGCTGGTCTAGGTATCATCGTCATTATCGTATCGTTCGCCTTGGTGAACACGATCCTTGGCGCCGCAACTCAGGTGAGACCCGCATAAGGTATCTTAGTTCGAAATTAAAAAAGTCCGCTCCGCTCTGCGGGACGGACTTTTTTTGTGTGCAAAGGCCCTAACAAGTGCTAAGCGGCAAATGCCTCGGATGGAGATATGACTTTTTCTTTAGCCAAAATCTCTTGGGAATCTTTAACGGTTATTTCATCTTTAGAAATGCGCAGAATGCGTCGGTAGGAAAAAATCTTGTCCTGGATATGGAAGAAAAAGAAAATCTTGGAACAGTGAATAGTAGTAAGAGCCATGGTTACCGTATCAATTTCATAATCAAATACACGACCCAGCTGCATTTTTGACGGCTGCCCAACAACCTTGGAACCAATGAGAGAGATCTGTTTTTTAAAAACCTCATGAACGCGTAGCACATCTTCCATGGGGATGATGCGATCAGAATCAGCAATCGTGAGACTGCTGGAACCAAGGCGTTCCACATCAGCAGGAACAATGATCTGCCGATTTTTTACCAAAAAAGCTAAGACTTTACCAGTTTCTGGATCAATAATGAGGTCCTGCACCAAAGTTACCGGCGTACGAGAAACATCATCATCAAAAACCGGGCAGCCGATGAGTTGGGAATAGAGCTTTAGCATAAGAAATAATATGGTAATTGAGGGTGACTTGTATTAGCATGGCGTAGCGTTTCGGGGTGTAGCGCAGTTGGCTAGCGCGCCTGGTTTGGGACCAGGAGGCCCTGGGTTCGAATCCCAGCACCCCGACCAGAAAAATTTATTCTACATTTATAACACCTGTGAGCTCAGGAAAAAGGTGATCGTGCATACGCCATAAGGAGAAGAGAAAACCGTACCGCTTTATGCTTTAAGAGGGGAACCAACATAGTCGGACCCATTTTACCTCAATCTCTTTGCAAGATTCTATAGGTAAGGCTAAGCATCTGCTTTTCTTCTTGGGGCCTTTTGTGATCATAACCAAAAAGATGCAAAAGTCCGTGGATAAAAAGAAATTTCAACTCTGCCTGAAGCGTTTGCCCAATTTGTTTGGCTTGGCGAAGAGCATAAGGAAGGCAGATAAATATTTCTCCGATAAAGGAATCCTTCATTTTCGGCTCAAAATAGCTGAGGGAGATAACATCCGTGGGACGCTTTTTATGATGATATTCCTCATTAAGCCGGGTCATTTGAGCATCCCCTACGAATGTGAGCTCAAATCGGTACTTCCTCTGACTTTTTATTTTTTTATTTTGGCTGAGAATTTTTTCGGCATTTTTTAAAGGAACAAAAAATATTTTCTGCGAAACGGAGCGGCGCGTCCGATTGAATATTTCAAACTCAAGCATGATGAATTCCAAGGTTACGATACTGTCTTAAAATTTCAAAAAGCGCAATGCCATACGCCGTTGCGACATTAAGAGAACGAGCGCGGCCTAACATGGGAATTTGCACAGCGGCATTACAAATATCTAAAAGCTCATCCGAAACACCGGTAACCTCATTCCCGACGATGAGACATACGGGAAAAGAGTAAGTGAGATCGGTGTAAGCGATGGATTCTTTTGTAATTTCTAAGGCTACGATGGAAACACCTTGGGCTTTGAGATCCAAAAGTGCGGCCCGCGAATCTTTAAGATATTCCCAAGGAACGACATCAGTAGCACCAAGGGCTGTCTTGTCTATAGACGAATGCGGAGGCTGTCCAGTGGTACCCGTAAGAAAAATTTTTGAAACCAACGCACTATCTGACGTGCGGAACATAGCCCCAACGTTGTTGAGGCTGCGGATATTCTCGAATGCGGCGTAAAACGGCAGCCGCGGTTTTGCCTTCAAAATGCCAACAGTTGGTCGTTGCGCCAGCATTTCCTGCGTGGTGTATTTAAGGAAGGTCATTTGACTTTTGTGAGGGCTCCTTTAATAATAAACTAAATGGATAAGAATGTTGCAGACATTGACAGGAAAACGGCCAGTAGACTCCTGGGTGTGTCTATACGAACTATAGACAGGTACATTCGACGTGGCAAATTGAAGGCATGGGAGGAAGATGGAAGAATATGGCTTAAGAAAAAGGAAATTTCAAAATTCTCCAGCCATACTCCAGGATACAGCAGGGCTGTTGTAGACAAATCCATTACAGCACCTGTCATAGAAGATGACTTCCATCGCGATCTCTATGAAGAAGCCAGGCGCACCCTGCAGGAGTATCATCAAAAATTAGAGCAGGCGAACTATCGCATTGGACAGCTGGAATCTCAAATTATTCATCCGGCTCCGTTAGTGGCAAAAGTTCCGGAGCGCCGGGAAGATTTTTTATCGCTGGAATTTTTAAAAAAAGAAATTTCTGATAAAGAAAAAGAACTCGCCGCCCTTAAAGAATTTGCGGGCAAGGAAAAAACCAGCCGGATTATTTTTGCCGTATTAACCTACATGCTTTTGGGATTACTGCCGGTTCTTTGGTATCTTTTTGTTAGCGGGCAATCGCCGGGATTGTAATTTTTTCACGCTGAGATAAAAGGATTTGAAGATTGGGATGAGTATGCTCCATGCGATCAATAATGCCGCCGTTTTGTGCGATGGCCTGATGGAGCTGTTGTTTTGGCCCAATAACTGTTATTCGCAATGGCGGCCTCAAAAAGAGATGCCCCAAAATAAAACCCCCCGTAATATCCCGGAATCCTGCTGTGTCCATAGTTAAACGAATATCATTGACGGCGACCGCCTCGGCGCCGGCGCTCGCCAGCTGAGCCGTAAGATCTGAAATCCAAAAATCCTCAACCGGCTCACTGAGGGTAATTTCTATACCTTCGCCTTTAACCGCTTCTTCTCCGCTTAAAAGTTTTAAATGCTTAATCTCATCCTCCAGGGAAGCATTGTTAATTTTAGAAGACACTTCTTCAAGTGACTTTTCTTCTGCCTGCAAATGAGCGCGAAGTTCTTGATTGGCCAACTGAAAAACACGAAGCTCCGCAAGAATATTTTGCGGCTGCGAACGCAAAACAAAAGATTCTACTTTTTGATAAGCGCGATACTGGAGAGCGAGGAGAATTCCAAGCAATCCTGCGATAATAGTAATGGTGGTAATTTTTTTCATGGATTGGCTAAAGACAAATATTGCAAAATCCGAAGAGCCTCTATAGGTACGATTTTGAGGTTGCTCACGACCTCCACGGAGACCTGAATTTTCTTTTGCCTAAGGGCATGCACAGCTTCCTGAAGAGCCGAAGAACTGCCAACCGCGTCAACCACAAACGGAGGAGCAATCTGCAAGTTGCCAATGAGAATGCTGTCAAAAACGGACTGGATAGGAGTAAGCGGCTCGATTCTTTTGCCATTCACGGCAATCGCCTTTGCTTCTTTAGCAAAAAGCGCATTCACAAGATCGCGCAAATCAGTCGCCTGCACAAAGTTTTCATTTAGGGCCGAAAAGTCCAAACGGCTCACCGCAGGATTATCGCTTAAGGTAATGCGGATACCTTGGCCTTGCACCCCATTTAAACCAGTAAGTGCTTTGAGATGATCAAGAATCTCCAACGTCTGCCGAGAAGAACGTCCTTCAATAATTTTTTGTGCCTCTGCTTTTTTTGCCTCCACCAAAGCTAATTTTTTCTTCAACTCTACCTGCTCAATGGAAAAAGTTTCCAGGAGCGTCTTTTTGACTTCTAATTGATCTAGGGAAAAAGAACCGCTGGCGATGGGGTGTGAGCGGACTTGCAAGGAAAGAATTGCGCCCACGGCAAGCCCAATCACAATAAAGAAAATATCAACGAGGCGAAGCTTCATAAATTAAAACATTGGTAACAATTTTGTACATGAAATATATTTGCGGGAATAATTATGCAGTGATAACATGGCGTGAATTTGTTCTTTAAAAGCTTGCAAAGCGGGGAAGAGTCTAAGCCATAGGGCCTCTAGGAAAAATAGTATAACATGCCGAGGCCTCCCCTAAAAATAAGGTTGCGCCTTCAGGCACATTAATGGCTCGGCCTAAAATCTTAAACTTTTCTCTGCTTTGCAGTGGCAAGGGATCACAACAGACCGCCCTCGCCTCTCAATACAAAAACAAAGCTTGGTGTCCTTGTTTCTCCTCTTTGCCGCCTAGCGGTGAAAAAAACAAAACACAACAAACAGGCCGTCGTTCTGGCTCGACGAAAATAAAACCAAAGCAAGGCAGTCTCGCTCTGCGGGACTGAAAGGGTTGGTCTCCTTTCACTCCATTCGTTTCCGGAATTATCAACCTCTGTTGTCTTTCAATATTTTATATTTTGAACAACAGATAGGCTGCCGGGAATAGCGTGGAAGTTGGGCCTCATTATAATATGATGGGGCCCATAAAAAAGCACTTCTTAATGTTTACGCTCGACCTTCGCTCGCACCCCGCCATGCGGGGATGCTCGCTCGGTCTCGCAGCGCCACCGTGTGGCGCTCAGTAATCTAGAAGTGTTTTTTTATGTATACGCGAAAACTGTGCGCTGGCTTTCCACTATGGCATAATGCGCGGGTATGATCGGCATTTTTGACTCTGGCTATGGTGGGCTTACCATCATGAATGGCATTACCAAGAAGTTACCACAGTATGATTACCTGTATTTGGGCGATAACGGCCGTTACCCGTATGGAAACCGATCCAAAGAAACGGTTATTAAATTTACCGAGCAAGCCGTGGAACATCTTTTTAAAGCAGGTTGCCGACTTGTTATTATTGCCTGCTTTACCGCTTCATCACAGGCATTGCGTGAAATTCAAGAAAAATATTTAAGGAATCCAAAATCACCTTACAAGGACAGAAAAATTTTAGGAGTGCTTTTGCCGGTAGTAGAAAAGGCCGCTGTTATGAGCAAAAAAAATCGAATTGGAGTTGTGGCAACCCGCGGAACGGTAGCATCCAATAGTTTTGAGATAGAACTTCAAAAATTAAGGCCTGGCATTGCGGTACTCCAGCAGGCATGTCCGCTTTTGGTGCCGCTTATTGAAGAGCATTGGCATGAAAAACCTGAGGCAAAAATGATTCTAAAAAAGTACCTTCGTCCACTTAAGACGATGCATCCGGATACGCTTATTTTAGGCTGTACCCACTATTCTTATTTGGCAAAAGACTTTAAACGCCTGATGGGGAAAAATGTCGAAATTGTGGATCCGCCAGAGGTCGTAGCGCAAAGTCTGATGCAATATTTAGAGCGTCATCCGGAAATTGAGAAACAGCTTACGAAGGGTGGCAAAAAGATTTTTGAGACAACGGACAACGCCGAAAAATTCCAATCGTTTTGGATTCAATCATTTGGCGCAAAAGTAGCAGACTGCAAAAAAGTTACGCTTTGATTTTTGCTCGACCTTATTCCCACTCAATGGTTGCGGGCGGCTTATTGGTGATGTCATACAAAACCGCAGAGACGTGGGGTGAAAGTTCCTTGGTAAGTTTTTCCAAAAGCGCTTGGGGCATCTTATAAAAATTCGCCGTCATGGCTTCTTCCGAACAAACAGGACGCAAAATAACGGCTTCGCGCTTTACGCCGTTGATAGATACCGGAATAAGAACGGTGGGGAACTGCCACATCTCGCGCTGCAAATGATGTTCATGGATGAAGTTCATGACGATCTCATCAAGCTTTTGGAGAAGTTTCACGCGCTTTGGAGTAAGAGTTCCCGGCAAAATCTTAATTGCCTTAATTTGATCAGGCGTCAGGAGCAAACACACACGGTTAATTTCCCAGCAGCGATTGGTGAGAGCCGTGGAGAGACGTTCTAAATTTTCAAATGATGATAAAGGTCCAAAGAGAGCCAAAGGATTGCGATACGTACGGGCATCACCTTGAACGCCGACGCTTTGCACAGGAAGAATTTTTCCCGAAAGATGATAGGGCTGAAGAAAATGAGAAAGCGATTCCTCTACGTCACTGACCTGCGCCGGCCACGTTTCTTTTTGAGCGCAGAGAATTCTTACGGCGAGCCCGGGCCCGGGGAAAGGATGCTTCCAAACGATATCATCGGGAAGGCCTAATTTGTGGCCGAGCTGCCGAACCTCATCTTTATAAAAAGCCGAAAGCGGCTCAACGACCTTGCCCTGCCTGATGAGCAAAGTAATCTCCGGCACACGATTGTGATGCGTCTTAATGCGATCAGCATACTTGGTACCGGCACTTTCGATGGTGTCGGGATAAATGGTGCCCTGTCCCAAAATCCACTCATGGGGATTCAATTTTAGTTTCGCGACAGCATCCGCCTGAACTTTTAAAAATAAATCGCCAATGATTTTGCGTTTTTCTTCGGGGTTGGAGACATCCTTGAGGGCTGCAAAAAACTCCTTCCCCGCCGACCAGGAATGAAAATTTTTCACGCCTATTTTTTTAAGAGCCGCAATAATTTTTTTGCCTTCGTTCTGACGCAAACAGCCGGTATCCACAAAAAGT
>JBBTWV010000049.1:0-26510 GCA_038062615.1 Patescibacteria group bacterium
CAAGGTAAGTTTTGTTAGGCCCAAAAAGTCGCCTTCCACGCCATACCAATCCATGGTCTAACGGAACATTTCCAAGAGGGAGCCGAATGAAAAAATGCGGCGCCATATTGGCAAAATAGGCCGGGAGCATGAAGTAGAGAGCTTGTAAGATAATCAGCATTGAGTCAAAATAATTGGAGCTGTTCAGCATAACAGACTTGAAGATGGGAGAAACAAATTTTGTTCAGTTCAAGGAACGACGACGATGGTGTACCTAAGTAGGGTACATCAAGGAGGAGTGACGCAGAAATGGACAAAATTTGTTTCTCCCTTGCGGGTTGCATTGTAGCAGACCTGTCTTCTTTGTTACTCGTCGCTTGTGTACCGCATGGGTACACTGCGCTCCTCGTGCCTAGAATCCAGATCTGCTACAATGCAACCATCCCAAGTCTGTTATGCTGAACAGCTCCCAGGTGAATTACAGAATATTTTTCTTCAATTTACAGTACTTCCTGGGGTTTGATGGTTCCAGAAAGGATTATATCAAAAATTTCCACCGGCTTTTTATGCCGAGCCGGAATTTTAAACGTCGGCTGCTCAAACAGTTGGGGGATTTTCTGGAAAAAGAAAAGCCCGATCTCTGTTGCTTTGTGGAGATTGAAAAGAATGATTTTTTTGCTGAGATTCAGCAGATGCTGGCTAAGTATCCTCAAAATGACATCCAAAATAAATACCATCCCAATGGTTTTTTGCAGAACTTTAAGGTTTTTCGGGCTAAAGGAAACGGCTTTTTTGCCAAGGATGTGGACAAGGTGAGTCATCATTATTTTTCTTGCGGCACCAAGCGTCTTATTTATGAAATTGCGCTACCCAATGGTGTCACCGTTTTTATGGCACATTTTTCCTTATTAGCGCGGATTCGCAAAAAGCAGTTGCGCGATATGGCTAAGCTGGTCTCCAAAAAAGAAAATGTGGTGGTTTGCGGTGATTTTAATATTTTTAAAGGATTTTCCGAGCTGGAAGAATTTCTTCAGGCCACCAAAATGAGAATTCTCAATCGGCCGGACGAACACACCCATCCGCGTATCAAACCCAAAAAACCGCTGAGTATTTTTTTAGTTTCCCCGGAAATTTCGGCTCCGAATATCCGTGTTATTAAAAGTCTTCCTATCTCCGATCATCTTCCCGTGATGCTTGACTTTGTCGCTCCAGAAGCCCATATATAATGCACGCATAATTGACGGCCATCATCGCATAGAGAAATTCTAGCCAGAAAGGTCCGTGGAGGAGTATCCAAAAGATAGCTAGGCAGTGGGCAAGTCCTGCCATTTTATCGCTCCAGAGATGGTTCACATTCCAATGCTTTTTTCGTAAGCGCTGCAGGATAATGGTGAGCAGCGTAAAGATCCGCGGCAATAGCAAAAGAGTAAGGATGAGTCCGTCATACAAACCTACAAAGAAAAACGCGATCCATGTTCCCCACAAAAAGGCGGTGTCTCCTATGGAATCTAATACTGATCCCAGAACCGATGTCGCTTTGAGTTTTCGGGCCAGGTAGCCATCAACGATGTCGGTTAAGACGATCACGAGGGCTAAAACAAAGTTCAGAAGCGACGAAGTTGGGTGCAGGATTCCAAAAAGATAGGGCACCACCAAGACGATGCGTAAAATGGATAACAAATTGGGGAGCCAAAATCTAAGCCAGTGTTGCATGTGTTCACTATATAGCGAGTTTTGTAGGACTTCCTAGAGAAAATGTGGTGCTGATGCTATAATATATGGGAATATATGGAAGAATCTCTCGTCTTTGTTTTGGCCGTTGTCGTCTTAGTTTTTCTAGGATTTTCCATTCTCTTTGGATTCGCAGCTTGGCGAAGGCGTGCCTATGAGCGGAAGCAAAAGACGACGGTTCTTGGCATTCGTGTGCCAAAAACAAGCGAAGTCGGGCCCATTGTGGCCGAGCAGATTTTTGCTACACTGCACGGATTTTTTCATGAGCTCTCTTTGTGGGACCTTTTGCGAGGCCGCCAGCAGGACAAAGTAAGTTTTGAAATTGCTCACACCAGCAGACAGATTAAATTTTATCTTTGGTTTCCAAGCAAATTACGCAATCTTGTGGAGGGCCAAATTTATGCCCAGTATCCCAACGCGGAAATAGAAGAAATTGAAGATTACGCTGCTTCCGCACCCGTCACCATGACGCAAAATGCCGTGGGTGCCGAATTAGAATTAGAAGATCCTGCGATATATCCCATTAAGCGCTATTCCCAATTTGAAGATAAACTGACGCGCATTGCCGTAGATCCCATTGCGGGTATCACGGCAACACTTTCTAAACTTCATCATGCCGATGATCAGGCTTGGATTCAGGTCGTCATCCGTCCGCTCGACATGAAGTGGCGCATCGTGTACATCAAATGTTTAAGAATTGTTGCCAAAGGCATTTTTGGCAATATCGAAAGCCTTAAAAAGGCTTATATCCGGCTTTTTATTGCACGAAGTTGGAAGCTCAAATTACTGCTCTTCCCGCTTTATATTTTCTTTTGGTTCCAGGGCATTACATCGGGCATGAAGCATGGTCTTAATTTTATGGGCGAGGGAAGCGGTGAAGGGGATGATTTGCGCGAAGAGATGTCCAGCCGCCACGAACGTGAAAGCGATGTGGATGCGGCGATGGATAAAATTTCAAAGCTTCTTTTTGAAGCCACGATTCGCATTGTGTATGTACCTCACACGTTTGATGCGGAATCTGCCGCCGTGAAAGTGCGAGAAATTGCTGGTGCTTTTAAGCAGTTCAATATTCCCCACCTCAATGGCTTTATGTTGGGCAAAATGGAGAGGGGAGCCGGTATTGCTCATGAGTATCAACGCCGTGCATTTGAAAACCCTTTGGTGCTCAATAACGAAGAATTGGCCACGATTTATCACTTGCCGCACATGTCGGTGGCAACGCCCAATATTGCCTGGGTGAGATCAAAAAAACTGGAACCCCCGGTGGACTTGCCGACACCCATTAACGTGGGCGAAGATGCTGGTTTTACGCTCTTGGGGAAGACGAACTTCCGCGGGAGCAGTCAGGAATTTGGCATTAAATCGGGTGATCGTCGGCGTCACATCTACGTCATTGGTAAGACGGGTATGGGTAAGTCCACACTGCTTGAGAATATGATTTTTTCGGATATTCGCAGCGGTAAAGGCGTGGCGGTAGTAGATCCGCACGGTGATTTGGCCGATCACGTTTTAGATTTTATTCCTTCCAACCGTACCAACGACGTGGTGCTTTTTGATCCTTCGGATCGCGATTTTCCCGTTGCCTTCAACATGCTGGAGAATATTGATCCTGCCTATAACACGATTGTGGCCTCGGGCCTTGTGGGAATTTTTAAGAAAATTTATGCGGAAAGTTGGGGGCCGCGTCTGGAACATATTTTGCGAAACACGATTTTGGGACTTTTGGAATATCCCAACACCACCATGCTTGGCATCACCCGAATTTTGCAGGACGTGGAGTTTCGCCGCCGCGTGGTGAGAAAAATTGAAGATCCTATTGTGAAAAGTTTTTGGGTAAATGAATTTGAGCGTATGGAGCCGCGTATGCGTCAGGAAGCCATTTCGCCGATTCTCAACAAGGTCGGACAGTTTTTATCCAGCCCTATTATCCGCAATATTGTGGGCCAGCCCAAGAGCTCTATTGATCTGCGTTTTGCCATGGATAATAAAAAAATTGTTATTGTGAACTTGTCCAAAGGAAAAATTGGTGAGGATAATTCTTCGCTGCTGGGAGCCATGATCATTACCAAGTTCCAGCTGGATGCCATGAGCCGCGCCAACGTCCCCGAAAAAGAGCGTACCGACTTTTATCTCTATGTGGATGAGTTTCAGAATTTTGCTACGGAAGCGTTTGCCACCATTCTTTCCGAGGCTCGCAAATATCATCTCAACCTCACCATGGCCAATCAATATATTGCGCAAATGCCAGATGAAGTCCGCGATGCCGTGTTTGGCAATGTGGGTACGCTTACTTCTTTTCAGGTTGGTTTTGATGATGCAGAAGCCATCGCCGGCCAGTTTGGCGGAGACGAAACGATGGTGACGGATCTGGTTGCCTTGCAAGTGGGGAACACGTATCTTCGCCTGCTTATTGATGGCATGCCAACCCCGGTTTTTTCTATGACGACCTTCCAGCCGCCGGTTTTTGATATTGAGGAAGGCCGCCGCGAAAAAATATTTAAATTCTGCCGTGAAAGGTACAGCGTGAAACGTGAAATAGTTGAAGATAAAATTAAGCGTTGGAGCGAGACGCAAAAGCTCCAAGATAAAGGGGATAAAGATGATGACAAAGAACCTGATGCTCCTTCACCAACTCCAACTTCCGTATGAATCGAATCAAACAATTTTGTAATCATTGGTACCGCCAGTGGAACGAACTGCTGAAAGATAGAAAATTTTTGATCTCGCTTTTTTCCGGTTTGACACTTTTTGTCGTCGCCCTCCTCATCAATTACCAAGCCGTTCTCTACACGGAAAGGGTCCCGGTGCTTTCGGTTGGGGATCTTATCCTCGATAACATAAGGACCTACGATCTTCTTTTTATGTATACCTACGGGATTTTTCTCGTCGTGGCCATTATCATCATCTATCCCATTTTCTTTCGGCCAGATCTCCTCCCATTTACGGCTAAAACAGCCTCGGCTTTCATTATTATTCGCGCTTTTTTCATCAGCCTTACACACATTGGGGCACCGGAGAATTTTTTCCGCCTTCCCCAGCTGGCGGACCAGCCCGGATACTTGAAATTATTTTATTTAAATGATCTCTTTTTCTCGGGCCATACCGGGTTTCCCTTTTTGGCATCGCTGCTTTTCTGGGAGAATAAGTACCTTCGATATTTTTTTCTTTTTATGTCGGTGGCTCAGGGTATTACGGTGCTGGCCATGCATGTGCACTACTCCATTGATGTCTTTTCGGCCTACTTTATTACCTACACTATTTACGTCGTCAGCGATAAGCTTTTCAACAAACTCAACCTTTCATTCCGCGGTATTATTGAAAAGTTAAAAGGTGAACCGAACGTTTAAGCTTGTAGGACTTCAATCCCCGGGAGTTTTTTGCCTTCCAAGTATTCCAGCATAGCTCCGCCGCCTGTAGAGATGAAGGTGAATTTTTTCAGTGAAATTCCGCAGCGGTTGAGGGCGTCAATGGTGTCTCCGCCGCCAATAAAGCTCTGCACAGTGGTTTTTTCAAGCAGTGCCAGGCTGCGTGCCAAATTTCGGGTTCCCCAAGCGAATGGAGTGAATTCATAGAGCCCCATCGGGCCATTCCAAATGACGGTTCGTGCGGAATTCATGATCTTCATAAAATGTCGCTGAGTTCTGCTCCCAATATCCAAAATTTTCATGTCACCTTCAATATCTTCCAGCGGAAGATCCAATGTCTGGGCATCCTCTCCAATGGTGTCTGCCACAATAGCGTCCTCAGGCAGAATGATTTTTTGCCGCTTTTTTTCTGCGAGCATGAGGAGTTCCCGAGCCACTTCAGTTTTAGCCGGTTCGTAGAGCGATTTGCCAATATCGTAGCCCTCCGCTTTAAGAAATGTATTTGCCAACGCCCCTCCAATTAAAATAGAATCTGCTTTTCCAAAAAAGTTTTTAATGAGACCGATTTTGGTGGTGATTTTGGCTCCTCCCACCAGCAAAACGACTGGTTTTTTTGGTTTGTGGAGCAAAGGTTCCAGTGCCTTGATTTCTCGCTCAATCAAAAATCCGCCGTATGACGGAAGATATTTGGCAATACCAGCGGTGGATGCGTGTTTGCGGTGAGAGGTTCCAAAGGCATCGTTTACAAATACCTCCCCTAAGCTTGCTAGTGTTTTTGTAAAGCCCGGTTCGCAAGCCTCTTCCTCCGCATGAAACCGCACATTTTCCAAAAGCACCACCTGGCCGTCTTCCATTTTTAAAACGGCTTTCTCTACCGATGCACCAATACAGTCATGGAGTTTTTGGACTTTACGGCCTAAAAGTTTTTGCAAGCATCTCCCAACAACATCCAATGTTAAACCGCTTACATGCTTACCATCCGGCCTTCCCAAGTGGCTCATGATAATGACTTTTGCTTTTTTGCGGAGCAGAAATTTTATGGTCGGCAGCGTTCCCTTAATTCTCGTATCGTCTGCCACTTTGCCTTTTTCCAGCGGCACATTAAAATCCACTCGCAAAAGGACGCGCTTGCCTTTAAGGTTTTTGAGCTGTTTGAGAGTTCGCAACATTACCACCAGTTTAGAACTTGTTGAGTATATGAATCAACCCCATAGCGCTCTCGTACCCTTTATTATGCTCGGGGGCTTCTTGAGCGCGTGCCAGCGCCTGTTTTTGTGTGCGACACATCAACACGCCAAGCATAATAGGGAAGCGCTCTTCTACAGAAATTTTTTGGATCCCATAGGTTACTCCGCCGCAGACAGCTTCATAATGCTCGGTTTCACCTTTTAATATGCATCCCAACGCCACGATTCCATCAAACTTTTTAAGATCAATGATTTTTTGCGCAGCAAAAGGAAGTTCAAAAGCCCCTGGAACTTCAAAAACTTTTACTTGATGAGCTTTAAGATCGGCTTTTTGTAGAGCTTTTTTGGCTCCAGCCACCAACCGGTCAACAATGTCTTTATTAAATTGTGAAGCAAGAATGGCGATGTTCATATTTATACTTTTTTCAGGATGTAACGGGCAATCAAATCCACTTCAAGGTTGATGACGCTTCCGGCTCCAAGCTCTGCGAGATTCGTTTCTTTGAGGGTGTAGGGGATAAGCGCCACGGTAAAGCTTCCAGATTTTACACTAGTAACGGTGAGGCTTACGCCATTAAGGGTCACTGATCCCTTCTCCACAATAAAGCGTGAGAGGTTTTTGGGCAGTTCCAATGTCATGATCACATCATCTTTTTTTGTTTGATTCATGGCCAGAATTTTTACCGTGTCATCAATGTGGCCGCTTACCATGTGTCCGTCCAAAGAATCTCCCACTTTAAGAGCCGGTTCAAGATTTACTTTGCCGCCGGACGCTAGGAGCCCAAGGTTCGTGCGTTTGAGCGTTTCAGCAATGGCTTCAACCCCAAAGCTTCCTTTACTCTTTTTTACGACCGTAAGGCAGGCGCCATTAATGGCAATGCTATCTCCAGGGCGTGGGTGAAGTTTTTTGCTTCCAATAGTAAAAGCCGTCACGCCCGTGTGAGACGTGGTTTTGCTCTTTATAACGCCAATTTCCCTAATAATTCCGGTAAACATGGCTTCTACGGTATACGGCTCGGCTCAAGAAGTTGTCAATGAATGTTCTGTACCCCCGCTAGATTTTTAATTATAAACCAAAAAAGTCATTTGTAAATAAGGCGATTTTTCATAATTAATTCATAAAAAGTTTAGAGAAATTTCATAAACCTTTGTTATGCTCCCGCCACTTATTTCTTAATTTTTTATTTATGCGGAGCTTTAACAAGGTCATGCTCTACGGCAATCTCACGTCGGATCCCGAGGTGAGACCAACCAAAACGGGCACATCGTTCACCACTTTTTCCATCGCCACCAATCGCGACTGGAAAAATAAGGAAGGTGCGGTAGTTTCAGAAACGGACTTCCACAAGGTGGTGGCGTTTGGAAAATTGGGTGAAATTGTTGGAGAATATCTCAAGAAAGGCCGCCCGGTATTAGTCTGCGGAAGGCTTACAAACCGCTCGTATACCAACAAAGAGGGGATCAAACGCTATGTTACGGAGGTTGTTTTGGATGACTTTAACTTTCTGTCATCAGGGAGAAAAAAGGCAGAGAAAAAAGAAACTCAAGAGGCAGAAGTTGAAGTGGCAGCATAGGCGCTTTGAATGGGCCTTGGTATACTCCAACTCAGTGTATTAAGGCCCACTGAGCCTATGCGATTTTCCATTGTCATTCCAACTCACAACCGCATTGAGAAACTCAAAAACTGTTTGAGTTCTCTCGCTGCGCAAAATTTCGACAAAACTTTGTATGAAGTTCTCGTTATTGATGACGGCAGTCAAGATGACACCCTCGCGGTTCTCAAAGATATCCAAAAAGATTTTCCAGTGCCTTTGTATTATTTCTCCCAACCGAATCAAGGCCAGGGCGTTGCCAGAAATCGTGGGATTAAAGAGGCAAACGGCGAAATTATCCTTTTTATGGGTGACGATGTTGTGGCAACCCCACAGTTGCTTGAGGCGCACGATCGCGTGCACCTTCGTCATGACGAAGAAAGTGCCGCCGTATTAGGATTTGTGACGTGGCATCCTGATTTGCAAATCACGCCGTTAATGGAGTTTATGGAGCGTGGAGGCGCCATACTTGGGCGTTTTGGTGGCCATCAGTTTGCCTATGATCTTTTAAAAGGGAAATTGACGGCAGACTATCGTTTTTTCTATACCGCTAACATCTCTTTGAAAAAATACATTTTGGAGCATTATAAATTTGATCCTTGGTTCTCAACATATGGATGGGAAGATATTGAACTTGGATATCGGCTTACCAAAGAGCTCAATTTAAAAATCTATTATGAACCGGTGGCGGTGGCATACCATGATCACGCGACGAACTCCACCCAGTGGGCTAACCGTATGCGTGCCATTGGAGAATCCGTTCATTTTATTCACGGAAAATATCCAGAATTATCTCTCTTCCCATCGCCCCGCAAGCGGATAGCTTTTCGTATTTTAAGCCATCCGTTAAGCCTTCGGCTTTTTAATGCACTCAATCGAAATCTCTATTATTACGCCCTCTCAAAAAAATATTTCCTGGAAGGTTTCAACCAGGCGTATAATAAGTAATGATATGTTTCGTAAAAGTTATATTCTCATTCTCATTTTGGCCTTGTTGTCGTTAACGCTGACGGGTTGTTTGCGTACGCGCGGCGGGTCTTCTGGCCCGGTGGATCTTACTTTTTATGGCCTTGATAATAGTGATGTTTTTGATCCGATTATTTCGGAGTACCAGCAATTGTATCCAGCGATCCGCATCAAATACAAGAAATTTAATGATTCCAGAGCCTTTGAAAATCTCTTAGTAAATGAAATTGCCGAAGGTGAGGGGCCGGATATTTTCTATCTCCATAACACTTGGCTTCCTCGGCATACCAAAAAAATAGTGCCATTGGTTTCTGATACACTCACACCGCGCAAATTCCCCGAGACATTCGTGAATGTTTCAAGTGAAGATTTTATTCAGCCGGATCCAACGGATGGTATTCGGAAAATTTACGCCTTGCCACTCTATGTTGATACTTTAGCCCTTTACTACAACAAACAGGATTTTGAAGAAAAGGTTCCAGAACGCGGCAAGCCAGCGGGAACTTGGGACCAGCTTAAGGAAGATGCTTTTAAATTCCAGCGCCAGGGCGAGGACGGAAAACTCCAGCATGGCGAAATTGCCTTAGGGAGAGCCGATAACATACGTTTGTCGCCAAAGATTTTTTGGAACCTACTCTTACAAGCCGGCGTAAACTTGTATGATTCCGAGTTCAAACAGGTTCAATTAACGTCCGGTGGTCAAGAATCATTTGATTACTTTTTGAGTTTTGCCGGTACACTCAACAAAAATTATTCCTGGAGTACGGATCTTGTACCTCCAGACCGTCCGCTTGCCGAAGTAGAAGCCTTTTTGTCGGGTAAGGTTTCCGCTATTTTGGCTTATTCTGACCTCTATGCTCGGCTCGAGACGGAACTTAAAAACGTAAAAACCAGAAATCCATCCGCCATAAATCTCAAAGATGTAAAAGTAGCGCCCATTCCGCAAATTGCAGAAGATGAAGCCGATTATAAGGCTTTTGCGGATTATTATGGTTTAGCAGTTTCAAGGAATTCAAAAAACGCTGCAGCGGCCTGGAGTTTCATCCAGTTTGCTACCGGCAAGAGTTCCGCCCAGGTATTCCATCAAAAAACAAAGCGTCCTACAGCTCGTCGTGACCTCATAGCCGACCAGAAAAAGGAACCCGTTACCGATGTTTTTGCCTCTCAGCTGGGTTACGCCGCAAGTTTGAGGATATTTTCAGATGAGAAGTTTGAAACCATTATTAAAGAAGCCATCCAGAATGCGGTAAATGGTCAAAATTCCCGCGATGCATTAGGCAATGCTCAGGCCAGGATAAACGACCTCCTCAAACTAGAAGCACCATTGGGGTTGTATCCAAAACCTAAAAAGAAATAGCAGTACAGGTTCTTCAGTATGCCCTTAGATTTTCTCTGGAATATTTCTTTGACCTCTTAAGAATTCTTCAGCGCCCATTATTTTTTTAGATTCTGGTTGAATTTGTTTTAACGCAATCGCTCCTTTTTGTGTGCCTAGAGCCAATATCCTGTTTTCTACATTCTTCACTTCTCCTGGATACATTTTTTGTTCAATAATATCTGCCTGAACAATTTTTAGCCTCTTTTTGTTCCACAAAATAGAACAGCCAGGCCAAGGGGTATAAGCCTTTATTTTCGCTATAATACTTTGTGCTGTTTCGTGTTGAAGATCCAGAAAACCATCCTGCTTATTTATTTTTCGACAGTAGGTAGCTTCATCTTCCTTCTGAGATGAAGCTTTAGGGTTACTATTATAATGAAGCAGCACTGATGGAGTGCATTGAGCCGCCAAGAGTGAAAGTTTATGAGCCAAACGAGGGTAATCATCTTCTGCTGAAATTTTGAGGGTTTCTTGTTGGATAACTGGGCCCAGGTCCATCTTTTTATTCATAAGAATCCAGGTAATGCCGGTGGTTTCGTCTCCATGGAGGAGACTTTCCTGAATAGGGGAGGCGCCCCGGTACCTTGGCAGGAGGGAACCATGAATATTGATAGCTCCCAGCCTTGGAATTTTAAGAAACTCTTCCGGAATTATTTCTCCGTAGGCGACCACCAATAAGATATCTGGTTTTTCTTGGATAATTTTTTGTTTCAGCTCCATGGTTTTTGACGGTTGATGAATAATTAATTTGTTCAATACGGCCAGCTCCTTTATAGCGGAAGTATGGCTTGTTAAGCCCCTCCCAGACTTTTGGTCCGGCCCAGTAATAACAGATAAAACTTCTATTTCTGGACTCGTAAGGAGTCCTTCAAGAATAGGTGCTCCAAATGTTCCTGTACCCACAAAAATAATTCTTAATTTTTTCATACACTTATCTTCTTATACCCTGTTACTTTACGGAAAAGCCCTACCCGCTCCTAGCGTGGTACACATTTATAGTTGACAAAACTCAAAATATGGTTAAAATGGTTAACTTTATGGAGACACACCTCTTACAAGAAGCCGCAAACCTGTTAAAGGGAGCTCAACGCATCCTTTTAGTTTCTCATAGGCGGCCAGACGGAGATACGTTAGGAGCCACAAGTGCGCTTTCTTTGGCGCTTGCTCAAATGCAGAAAAATACCGTTCTGGCTTGTATTGATGAAATTCCTCATCGGCTTCAATTTATTCCGCAAACCGAAAATTTTGTTCGTGAGTTTAATCTTCATGATTTCGACCTTGTGGTAATTAGCGATGCTGGTGCCGCCAAAATGACCGGCTTCCATGAAAAGTACCCCGATTTTCTCTCTAAGAAGGTTCCCATTCTCAATATTGATCATCATGCCAGCAACGAGGGCTTTGGAACTCTCAATCTCATTGATCCCAGAGCTTCTTCCGCCACCGTGGTCATTTGGCGTCTGCTTAAAGTTTTGCCGGTAACTATTACTCGTGACATGGCCCTGGGACTTCTCGCCGGTATATATAATGATACGGGTGGACTCATGCATTCCAATACCAACCAGGAAACCTTCCAGATCTCTAGTGAGTTAAGCAGGCTGGGTGTTTCGGTTTCGGATATTGTTCGCCCGCTTTTTAAGGAATCCAGTTTTTCGCAGCTCAAACTCTGGGGATATATTTTAGAAAACATGCATGTGAACGACAAAAATGTGCTTTCTTCGGTGGTTTGCAGCTCAGATTTTAAAATCATGGGCGCTCACAGCGGCGATACGGGCGGCATTGTGGACATGATGAATACCGTTCCGGGAGTGGAGTTCACGATGCTGTTAGCTGAGGATGAAGGCTGGGTTAAAGGTTCTTTGCGTACACAGCGCGATGACGTGGATCTTTCCAGCATAGCTGGCCAGTTTGGCGGAGGCGGACACAAAAAAGCATCAGGATTTAGAGTTCATGGAAGACTCGAACGACAAACCGTTTGGAAGATTGTAACTGCCTAAAGTACAATGCGAGGGATGATCCGAAAAATCTTTGCTTCCCTCACGCTCTTCGTCTTCCTCATTGTGATGCCTTCGCTTCTCATTGTTGAGAGCATCATCGTGACTTTTTTTAACGAATCATTTGTAAAAGAAAAAGTGATCCCTGAGACTTTTGTGCCGGTTGCGGATTTTTATGCGCAGCAGTTTGCGCAGGAGCCAAGTGACGCCGCTCTTTTCAGTCAGCGCATACAACAAACCTTTCCGCGTGATGTCTACCATCGTTTGATGGGTGACGTCGTTACGGCTTTTTTCCAAACACTGGGGCATAAAACTGCTTCTGGCCAGCCGATAGTCCTCGATCTTACGGTTCTACGTGCGGATTTAAAGGAAATTCTTCCGCAGGTAGTAAAAAATCTTCCCACCTGCAATATCTCTGAAGAAAAAAGTGAATCGTTTCGTTTTTGTAAACCCAAAAATTTTCCACCAGAAAAGAATTTCGAAGCAACGGCGGCAAGTATGATTGAAAAGGAAATTCCGCGGACATTTACGCTTGGGAAAGAAGGGGAACCACTCCGAAAGCCTTTTTATGGACTTGCGGCTGCCAAAAGATATTTAACGATTTTTACGTCCGGCACTTTTGTTATTCTCCTCGGCATTTTGGGCCTCATTATTTGGCGACCTCTCACTTCCGTACTTAAGTGGCTTGGCTCTGCGCTCATGGGATTAACCCTTATTTTGGGGGTTTTTGTAGCATCTCTGCATCGTCTCCCTGAATTACTCAATATGGAAATGCCAAAGAACCAACTGGCGCTCTTTACGTTACTTTTGGATTATCCTCTTTGGAAGCTTGAACTTTGGGCGATTTTCCTAGGACTCTTAGGACTGATTCTGTTTCTTTTCGGAATACTTATAAAGTCGCAAAAATGAACTATCGAAAGTATCTTCTCATCACCGCGGCTCTTACCATAGTTGGTTGGACTTCTTTCGTGCTCGTGATTCTTCGACTGGACCCTTGTATTTCCCCTGGGGAGCTCACTATATGTCATTCTGTGGCACCATTAAGTCTCGCACTCTTTTTCTTGAGCGCTTTTTTTGCTTTTACCGCTACTTTTACACTCTTTGGTTTTGCTTTGCGCTTGTGGTTTCATCACGCCGAAATCTACCTGGATCATTTTTCAGTTTCTCTAAGGCAAGCCTTTCTTTTAACCTTCTGCGCCCTTGCCGCGCTCGTTTTGCTCTTGCTTCAAACTCTCACCTGGTGGACCGGGCTGCTGCTCATTCTCATTATTATTTTGGTGGAGTTGTATTTTAGCCGCGAAGCTTAGCCGCTAATATGCCGGCTGCTGAAGAAGTCGTATTTTGGTAAATGGCCACAGCACCGTCCAAGCTTTTCCTTCAATGCGATCAATGGCCAAAAAGTGGCTGTCTGGCTCACGGCAGTCGCGATCGCTTAGCCCGCGGAAGCAGGTTCGTGAATCGGTGCTCTTTTTGCGATTATCACCCATCACAAAATACTGCCCGTCGGGGACCTCATAGGTCGTTACGACTTGAGCGGGGATGGGATACGTTTGATTCTTATTATTTTCATTGAGATATTCCTCCGGCAGTTCCCAGCCGCTTTGGTGCTCCTTATTGAAAATATACACTCTGCCATTTTGGATTTTAACGCGCTCACCCGGAAGTCCAATGACCCGTTTAATATAAAAGTCATTCTCATTATGCGGCGGACGGAAAACAATAATATCTCCTCTCTGCGGAGTCTTATAGCGGTTGCCAAAAAACGGATAGTATACGGCTTTATTTACGATGAGATACTCGCCAAAACCTTCTTGGCAGCTGTCCCCCAAATAATTGAGGGTGTCGCACATGGATGGGCCGTATACTTGGAATGGCGAAATCACAAACGTGCGGACGGTGTAGACCAAAACCACCACCACGACGATATTCATGAGGAGGTCTAAGAAAAAATACAGCGTAGGCTGTTTTTCCTGGAGCCGATCCATGAAATTCCACTTTTTACCTTTCTGGGAGGAGAACATGCTGATACACTTTAAGGAGAATGATTCGTGATTATTTGTACCGCAGTTACTTAGGCGATGGCGAGAAGATTCTTTTTGCCATTCATCGGCATATTTTTATGCAGATGAAGGATTTTACGAAGATTACCTTTTTTGGACTCTTTCTGCCCGTCTTTTTCTGGTGGCTTTTTCCACCCATCGTCCTTTTTGCCTCCGTGTGGCTGGGCATCGGCATCATTCGCTTTATCTACGAGTTTTTTGACTGGTATTATGACGTGTGGCTCGTTACCAACGTGAGCATTATTGAGGTGATGTGGCAGGGATTTTTTGAAAAAAGTTCTTCCCGTATAGAGTATCACACTATTCAAGGAATTGGCTACGAGGTGAAAGGATTGATCCCTACTATTTTTAATTATGGGACCATTGCACTGGAAAAATTTGCCGGAGTCGGGTCGAATTTTGATGGAGCGGTAAACCCCAAGCGAAAAACGGAGATGCTAACCCAAGCCCAGGATGAATTTGTGAACAACAAAAACTTCCGTGATCATCGGACTCTCCAAGGTATTCTTACGGATCTGCTACAACGCCATGTCGTTGAAAACGGCATTCCTGAAGAGGAAGAAGTCGAATCTTGACGTTCTTTTTATGTCTCCACTTATTATTTTTGCGGTGAGCGCTGTCCTTTTTCTCATTTTGGTTGAGGGATACATTGTTTTTCGCCGTAAAAAGAAGTTTTCACTGCGCGATTTGTCGCTCGTCCTTTTGGAATGGGATTCTATTCGTTCAAAGTCTGGCAGAGATCCCAAGCACGCGCTTATTGAGGCCGACCGACTTTTGGACTATGTTCTTAAAAAGAGGGGATACACGGGCTCTCTGGGTGAAAAAATGAAGAAAGCCGAAAAGGTTTTTAGCAGGAAGGATGATATTTGGAACGCGCACCGTTTACGCAATCGCGCGGTGCATGAGATGGGTTTTGATATTACAGTTCACGAAGCTCAAAAAGCACTTTCTTCTTTTAAACAAGCCCTATGGGATCTGGGGATAAAGTTCAGGTAATTGGCGTAACGGGGGTAATGGCCAGCGGCAAGAGCTTACTTTGCCGTTTTTTGCGGGATGAGTACTTATTTCACTGGATTGAGACCGACAAGATTGTCCACGAGCTTTATCAAGTAGGGCACTTGGGATACCAAAAAATCAAAGAATACTTTGGTCCACAATTTGTGGGACCAAAAGAAGTTTATAGAGGGCGACTCCGGCAATTTATTATGAAAAGTTCTCAAAAATTATGGATACTCAACCAACTCGTTCATCAACTCGTAGTGCATGAGGTGAATAAAAAAATTGCTCAAATAAAACGGGCAGAGAAGGGCAAAATCCAGCATAGCATTTGTATCGAGGCAGTTTATTTTGAACCGCGAGACTTGGGTAAATTTATTGTTCAACTTATAAAAGTGGATGCGCCGGATGAAGTAATTTTGGAGCGTCTCAAAGAGCGTAAAATTCCCAAAACGCAGATTAAAAAAATGTTGCTGTTCCAGAGGAAGAACATGCCGAAAACAGCTCAGGTCATAAAAAATGACGGAACTGAATTAGAATTCCATGAAAAAGTTAAAAAATTATTATTTCTTTTTTGAGTCTAGATTGAATGCACGCCTATTTTCAGCGACCATTCTCTTAATCATCTCTACGGAGTCATTATCAGTCACCAAGTCAATTCCTTGTCCGCCTTTGAGATCAGTTCCGGTTCCAATAACTCTGTAGAATTTATCCCCGATTTTAATTACCGAGGCATCCTTCCGGGATTTTCCTAGGTTATATTCTTTTTCGCTTATCGGTACTATGGCAGCGTATTGCTTTTGAGCGGCTAAGATTAAATCGGATTCCATATGATATTATACTATAAAATAACAATTAAATTATAAGATATAAAGTAATTTATGTCAAACTTTGAACCTGTTGTAGGATTAGAAATTCACGCCCAGATCAGTACTCAGTCCAAGATGTTTTGCTCTTGTAGCAACGACTCCTTTGATGCACCGGCAAATACTAACGTCTGTCCGGTGTGCATGGGTTTCCCGGGTATGTTGCCCGTCATAAATAAAGAAACCTTCGCTAAAGGCATAAAGGCGGCGCTGGCTCTCAACTGCGCTATTCCTTCGTTTTCAAAGTTTGATCGCAAAAATTATTTTTACCCAGATTTGCCAAAGGGATTTCAGATTTCACAGTACGACCAGCCGGTTGCTCAAAATGGATATTTGGAAATTCAGCTAAGTGGTAAAGCACACATCATAGATCAGAATAATCCAGTTCAATATTCTCATTATTTCAAAAAGATCCGTATTAACCGGCTTCATTTAGAAGATGACGCAGGAAAGCTCATTCATGGCAGCGACTCCACGCTTTGTGACTACAATCGCAGCGGCTGCCCGCTTATGGAAATTGTTTCGGAGCCGGATATCCGCTCGGTGGAGGAGGCCTCAGCATATGCTCAAGAAGTTCGCCGCATTTTGCGGTACACAGGTTCTTCCCAGTGCGACATGGAGAAGGGGATGATGCGATTTGATTTGAATGTCTCGCTACGCCAAAAAGGTGAGGAAAAATTTGGAACCAAGGCGGAGGTCAAAAATTTGAATTCTTTTAGGGCTTTGGAGCGTGCTTTGGCTTATGAGATTGAACGGCAAACCAACCTACTTGAAGCTGGAGAAAAAGTGGCGCAAGAAACGCGTGGCTGGGACGATGCCACGGGCGAGACGTTTTCACAGAGGAGCAAGGAAGGAGCTCATGATTACCGGTACTTTCCGGAGCCGGACCTGCCGCCGCTTTTGGTGGAAGACAAAGCAGTATCGAAAATGAAGAGTGAGCTGGGCGAGTTGCCGCTGCAAAAAAGGCTGCGGTTTATTGAGCAGTTTGGACTCTGCGAAAAAGATTCAGGAATTCTTACGGAAGAGCCAGAAATGGCGAGGTATTTTGAGACGGTAGTGGACACCTCAGGTGATGCCAAAATGGCGGTTTCGTTTGTAAACACCATCTTGCTAAAGCACTTGAATGAAGACGGAAAAGGCCTGGCGGAGTGCAAAATAACGCCGGAGCAGCTGGGCAAGCTCATCAAAATGATTCGTGATGGGGTGATCTCTAACAACATGGCCAAGAACGAGATTTTTGCAGCGATGTATGAGACGGGCAAAGATCCAGAAAAAGTTGTAGAAGAAAAAGGGCTCAAGTTGGTGAGTGATACTGGAGCCTTGGAAACGCTCTGCAAAAACGTGCTGGAAGAAAATCCTGGGCCGGTGGCAGATTACAAAGGTGGTAAGCAGGCGGCGTTTGGATTTCTCGTGGGTGCGGCTATGAAAGCCAGCAAAGGGCAGGGGAATCCAAAGTTGGTGAATGAGATTTTGAAAAAATTATTAGGGTAGTGTAAGATTGAGCGGATGTTGGCAGACCCTCAATCAACTTTGTATATTGTCCTTGCCGTTGCGGTGGCACTGCTGACGATTTTTTTGTGCGTAACGCTTATTTATTTGATTTTGATTTTGCGCGACGTTAATAAAATGCTCGAGAAAATCCGCGAGACCGTGGAACGTGTGAATACATTTATCCTCAAGCCTGTGAGCTTGGCTTCTTCCATTGTGGACCACGTACGGCCACTCATTGAGTCAGCCCTGGAACGCCGAGAAGAAGCGCATCACCGAAAAAAGAAGTCATAATCGAATCATCCTGAGGGGAAAACGAACCGTCGCATTCCAAATTCTTTTGAGGCGTGAAGGCTCTTGAATAAGCCTAAAAAGCCATTCAAGGCCAGCTTTTTGCATCCATTTTGGTGCGCGTTTTTTTGTGCCAGCAATAAAATCAAATGCACCACCGGTGCCCATGGCAAGTTTTACGGAAGGCAATTTTTTGAGATGTTGCGCAATCCAGAGCTCTTGGGCTGGAGCGCCGTATGCCACAAATAAAATTTCCGGGCGCGTCTCTGCAATGTGGGCCTGAATTGCCATAAAATCATCATCCCGCGGGGAAGCCGAGAAGGTCCCAACTATTTTTATGCCAGGATATTTGGCCTCCAAAACTTCTTTGGTTTTTTCGGCAATGCCGGGAGCAGCACCCAGCAAGAAAAGAGGAGTCGCTGAGTGGCTACTTACGGCGCAAATCGCCTGCATGAGGTCAACGCCGGTGATTCTTTCTGAGAAAATTTTACGGCAAGATGATGGTCGCAATATCAGTCCCAAAAGCGTCCAGAATGCTTTGAATAAGCGCATAAAACGACCGTTCCCACGAGAGCTCCCTTGAAATGTAGCCGCCCACAGAATGCCTGCACCATCGGGAATGCTCATCCATGCTCGGTTGAGAGTTTCCCTAAAGAGTGGATTTTTTTGGGATTCAAGCAACATCTCAGGATTTGGAGTGACGATTTGCTTTGCCGCTTCATGGCTACGCGTCTCCAGCAAATTTAAAATACGGCTGAGTGCCTCGTCTTTATTACAGACATCAAATTGAACATCGAGAATTTTTACTTTTTTCATAATGGTTACGTGACGGCTCGGCCTTGCAGGTGCGTCCTGCGGACGCTTTGTTTGCTTAGCCTCGCCTCGACGGCTCGGCCTGGCAGGTGCGTCCTGCGGACGCTTTGTTTGCTTAGCCTCGCCTCGACGGCTCGGCCTGGCAGATAAAAATAAAATTGCGCCTCAGATCGGTTTCCCCTGGAAGAGAAACTTTTTGAATGCCAGAAAATCCAGCTTTCTTTAAGAGATTTTTCATTTCTTGAACTTTGAAGGCATGATAAAACCGCTTTATTTTTCTGGGGGAAACGTAGTTTCCCCCACGAGCTCGGTCCCGCAAGCGGGACACTCGCCCCCCTTCCTTTGCCAGCACTCGTTCGGGACCCACAAGACCCGAACTCGTGCTACGAAAATCACCCGATTTATGCTGTTGGTTTCCCCATGGAATCCACGCATCGTGCGTTTTGGGGTCAATGAGCGACTGGTATTTTGGCTGCCACAAGTCCCACACTGTTAGCATGAACATACCATCTTTTTTAAGTACTCGTCTCACTTCTTGCAGTGACTGAAGTTGCAGCTTTTCGGTAGGAAGATGATGGAGCACCGCAATAGACCAAACGACATCAAATTTCTGAGCAGGGAAGGGGAGTTTGAGAATGTCGCCCAATTTAAATTTTGCTTGCGGTGATTTTTGCTTTGCAATTTTAAGCAGCGCACGGCTGTTATCTAGGCCCATATAATGGACAGGCTCATCTTTTAAGAAATTCGCCACACGTCCATTGCCACAGCCTATATCAAGAAGATGTATGGGCTGGGAGCCAAAATGTTTTTTGAGTTTTTTAAGAAAAATTTCAAATTCTGGCCAGGCGCGGTAGCGCTTATCAGAAAATTCTTGCGCAATGGAGTTGTAGGCGTTTTTTACTTTTTTGAGGATATTTGAGGTCTGCACACCACTACTATACAAGATGGCTGGGAATCTTTAAAATAAGCCAGGTAGAGCGACCTGTAAAAAAACATATGGCCTCAGTTGTGAATTTAGTTTTGGAAGCTTTGGAAGCGGGAATAAAAACCTCGCGCCAGTTGCATGATATGAAGATGCAGTATGCGGAGCATTTTGGCGTTTCACCGCCGCCCAATTCGGAATTGATAAACGCGTATCGTGCGCTCATTAAGCTTGGAAAAGTTACGGAAAATCGCGAGTTCTCAACGCTCATTCGCAAACGAGGAATCCGCACGCTTTCGGGAGTTTCACCTGTGGCGGTTTTAACAAAACCGCTTGGATGCCCGGGCCGGTGCGTTTTTTGTCCCACCGAAGAGAATGTTCCTAAAAGTTATTTGAGCAACGAGCCGGCGGTGATGCGGGCGATTATTAATGATTATGATCCGTGGAAGCAGGTCACGCGGCGCATTGAGACATTGCATGAAAACGGCCACCCCACGGATAAAATTGAGCTGATTGTGATGGGCGGAACGTGGTCGTCGCACCCTAAGCCGTATCAAGTTTCTTATATTCGTGCCTGTTTAAATGCGATGAACGGCAAAAAATCTCGCACGTTGGCAGAGGCGCAAAAAATAAATGAAACGGCGGCGCATCGCTGTGTGGCCATCACTTTGGAAACACGGCAGGACTGGATTGATGAGAAAGAAGTTTTGCGAATGCGCATGTTGGGCTGCACACGCGTGGAGATTGGGGCGCAAACCCTTTATGACGACGTACTGGACTTGGTGAAGCGCGGTCATCGGACGGATGCCACGATTCACGCCACTCAGCTTTTAAAGGATGCCGGTTTTAAAATTTCGTATCACATGATGCCAAACTTACCGGGTGCAACGGTGGAGCGTGACATCGCCATGTTTAAAGAACTTTTTGATAATCCCGCTTATAAGCCGGACATGATTAAGGTGTACCCGTGCATGGTGGTGCCGTTTTCGGAATTAAAACTTTGGATGGAACAGGGGAGGCATAAACCGTATACCGACGAAGAACTTTTAGAAATTATTTTTAAAATTAAGCCTTACTTCCCACGTTATTTGCGCGTCACACGTCTTATTCGTGACATTCCTGCTACCAGCATTATTGCCGGCAGTAAGGTCTCTAACTTGCGCCAAGTGGCTCTTAAAATGATGGCGGAGAAAGGTCTTTATTGCCAGTGTATTCGATGCCGGGAAATTCGCGGTGAACCGGTGGAAGCCAAAAATATCGAGCTTCGAATTATGGATTATGAGGCTTCTCAGGGCCGGGAATTTTTCTTGAGTTTTGATGACGCTTCGCGCGATAAACTCTGCGCTTTATTGCGTTTGCGTTTTTCTTCTTACTCTCTTCAGGGCAAAAAACATTTCATAAAAGAGCTGGAAGGTGCGGCACTTTTGCGTGAGCTTCACACGTATGGTGCACAAGTTCCCATTAGCGAGCACGATGAGTTGGCCAGCCAGCACATGGGCTTTGGCAAGCGCTTAGTGGCTAAGGCCGAGGAAATTGCCAAACAGCACGGCTACAAAAAAATGGCTGTGATCTCTGGTGTCGGTATTCGCGAATATTACCGAAAACTCGGGTATGAACTTGAGGGTACGTACATGACTAAGAAGCTTTCTTGAATCCTTCCGGGGGCTCACCGGCAAAGTCAGCAGCCGGCGGTGTTTCTGCTGCAACTTCGGTGTCGTCATTCGCCGCCTGTGTACCGGCAATATCTTGGGGTATTTGCAATTCCGTATCGGTATCCACAAAGCCATAAACCATTCGTCCCACGCTGCCTGCCAGCATAACGCTACCGGCGGCCATGGCACCCATTTGAACTCGGCGAAGTCCTCGTACGAGGGCCAAGTTTTCCTTATTCATCATCTTCCCCAGCTTTTTGGCGAACTGATAAAATCCTCCCATTCGCTCAGCAATCTTTTCAATCTTGGGCCACATTCTTATGAGTTGCGGAGCCACCTTTGATCCCGCTTTAGCGGCTTTCGCAAGACGTAGCATCACATTCGCGGCAAATGAAGTTCCACCGCTAGGAATAGCCGTAAGAATCATGAGGGCATCTCCGGTTAAACCCACGGCTCCCCAGAGAACATTACTGGCTCTATCCCATGCGCCGCTTACATCTCTTTCACTATCAACAAGTTGTTTCCCGCTAAAGGCAGAATGAAAATTGGAGTACGTTCCCACAAATGGCATGACATCTAAAAGAAGTTGACCAAACTGCGGTCCAAATTCTGCAACGATTTGTTCCAGTTCTCTTTCGGGGTCGTTTCTATGAATAATTTGATCCGTCACAAACATGAGCGAAGTCATGAGTACCATGAGTTTGCATCTTCCTTTGGCACCTCTGGCCAGCCGGGTTGTCCAACTATCAGCAGCATTGGCAACGGAAGCTTTGAGTGAGGCGGGACGGTCTACCGCAGGCAATTTTTCATATTCCGTGAAGAGCGCGGCAAGCGCCGTTTGTTTTTGACGAGCAAAAGGAATCATCAAAGTCCTATCGAGAGCCTCTAACTTGGCGGTGACAGAGGGATGGCTCAATGAGATTTTTTGAGATTTTGCTTTAGCAACAATTTTTTCTACCGCAATATTAAATCTCGCTTGCACGCCTTTTTCTGTGGCTTCAATTTGTCTGGCCATACTCTCAAGTGCTTCTGCCTTGGCAATTTTATCCATGCTTTTCAAAACACCCGTGTTAATGGTGAAACTTCCTGCAAGTTTAGGATCCAAGCAGGTAGAAATGGCTATGAGCTCCCTCACTTTAACTTTACGCAGTTGCTCCTTTTGACCTAATGGGAGGGGCTCCTTTTGACCCAAATTAGGATCAGCAAGTTCTCTCCTTAAGCGCGCAGCATCGTCTTTTAATTCGATCTGGGTCTTATAGGTCCCATGGCGATTTTTGAAAGTTTCACTGTCAGTATTGAGAGGCCTCATAGCGGCCGCTCTCATCCTGTGTTCTTCTCTGAATTCCCCTATGCCTTGGTTTAGCCGATCATTGCCAATATCGCTTTCTCTAAAGATCGGAGCCAATCCTTGTGCTGCACGCATTTCTTTGTGCGCATCAATGAATCTTCTGGCCGAATTCTCGCGTAATTCGGTAGCGTGCTGCAAATTCAATTTTCCCCACCATTTGCCCGCCGTCCAGAATTTTTGCCCTTTACCTTTGGTAATGACATCATCACATTCAACAAAAACTTCTGCATGAAAAGCGGCTTGATTGCGCCACAATTCAGGTAGAGAAGTAGTCTTGTCTATGAATTTTTTAACCACAAATTGATCGCCATGGCCGCGTGCATCTAAGGCTTCGGCAACCTGCCGAGCTCCTTTTTGTGCAACTTGGCCTACTCCAACGGCACGGCGGTACATCCACTCACCGGCAACAATATGGAGCCTTGGAATTTCTATGGTAAAGAGAGCACCCCGTATTCCGCCACCTGCCATTCCTGGAAAAATGCCTCCTCCGCGGAGCTTACTTACAAGGGCTCCGGTTCCAACACCCACCATGGCAAATGCCGCAGAACCTTTGGCAAATGTGGTTATGCCATCGCTCCATCCTACTTCGTCGCTAAAGGGTGCGGCGATGATATTTTTTGCGGTTTCTGTAAGAACATCAACGGCAGAAAGTAATATTGCCGCGTCTTTAAGTACCAAGTAAATACCGGTATCCGCCACGATTACAGAAACCTTGTCTTTGTGGCATGCGGCATAAAGTTCACTTACAAGTTGGAAGGGAGAAAGCATGGCAGTAGCCCAATGCCCGTCATGTTTATTTAAAAAAGCCCGGAGGTTGTGTTTCTCTGCCGCCGCTTGTTTAATGTTATCCATGGCTCCACTATCTACCGCAGCAGCCGTAGTGTCGCTTAGGGCAACCGCTTCAGTGACAGGCCCAACAGGTCCAGCTTCCTGATTTTCGCCTGGAGCTTGCGTAGCGGCGGCGGCGACGCCAAGAGCCGCGGCCGCAGGAGCTACTCCTGGTGGTTCCGGTGCTGGTAAAGTTGGCGTAGCGCCAGTGGTGTTTTGTTTAAGTACTTCAAGAACCTGATCCAGAGTTGTTGCCTCATTAATGGGAGTACCATTGGTAGCCATCATTTGCTTGAGTCTCGCTTCATGTTTAAGGAAGTAAGCACGTACCGTCATCTGCTCCATGTTTTCTTGAGGAGTATCTGTTCCCAATGCTCCCATTGCCGCGCCAAGCGCTTTCCCAACGACCCCATGAGACTCAACGCCGGCTCGAATACTGGCACTGAGTTCGTCTTTCTTTTGACTTGGTGCCACAATAAACGTTTCAAATTTTTCTTCACGCAGATTGTAAAGTGTTCTGCCAGTCACGGGTACCGCCAATGCACGAGCATGAGCTTCTTTCATCTCTTTTGTGGCATTATCCGGCAGTGGTGCCTTCATGTCCTGGGTTATGGCCTCTGCCATGGCTTTATGGGCATCGGCATTCTTATCAATGCCATTTAAAATAAGCCCTGGAATTTCGCTCGCTCTACCGTGTGTAGCCAAATAAGCGGCTTGCGCTAAAACTGAATTGTCTAAATCCCAACCTTGTTTCTTAAAAAAATCTTTGAGGATACTTTCCGGCCCCATAGCTCTTCCAAGTCCAAGTCCAAAGAGTGAGAGAGCACCCGCGCCTCCTGTGAGCGCTGGAATATTTGTTTTAATGATGTTGCCCAGCCATCCCCAAAACCCTGTAGATGGAGCCGCAGCGGGTGCTGCACCAGGTTGACCTGGAGCTGCAGGAGCTTCTTCCGGGAAAAGTTTTTTGGCAATTTTATAGATGACAACTCCAGCGGCGCAGGCTCCAGCGGCTAAAATACTCAGCTGAGCCCAGCCAGGGAGTTTATCCCATGCTTGTCCAACCGGCGAAAGAAAACTCTTTTTCTCAGATTTTTCTCCAGCGTCATTGTCTCCCGGACGTGGATGCAAAATACGCATGTCACTGGCCATTTGGCGTGCATTTGAGACGATATGCGGCCACCACTCGGCCTTAAATTCTTGCACGGGAACGGCGTCTTGGTGCGCCTGAAACTCAAAAAGTTTATGAGCTGCAGAATTTTCCGTTGGCTTAGATTTAATAAAATCCAAATACCCCGGAAGATTCGCCAGATTACTAAAATCAGAAAAATTTAACTTTTCTTCAAAATTCTTATCGCGATACATAAATGTTGAAAGCATCACGATAGAAACATCTCTCAAAATAGAAAAACCTTGGTTTCTAGCCTCTTGTTCTTGGAGTGCCTCCGAAAGATTTATCGCATTGATGGTCTCTGCTGCTTTGCTTTCATATTCGCGAAATTCCGCATTAATGCGTAACTTATCAAGGCTAATATCGGCCGGGGAAACCTTTACTCTTTTTTCTTTGGACTCACCTTTAACGCGCATCGCGCCTGCTTGTGCTTTCTCTTCAGCCGTAGCTAATGCATCGGCTACTTCTTGTTTTTTATTTCTTTTATCACCCTGAACAGGCTCTTGTTCCAAAGAAACTCCTGATCCTTCTACCTCATCATCTTGTAGCTGTCCGGAACCAAAGATTGTGCCTGCTGATCCATCCATAATTTGGGTGTTTATTTAATCTGTTAATTATACCATCAAACCTGTTATACGGCAACCCCTTTAGGTGCCGGAATATGTGTATAATGAACCCGGTATTGCCCTTTATTATTTAAAAAATTCTCTATGACTCCCGAATTAAAACTTTCTCCCAAATATTTTAGGTTCGGCATTATTATCGTTTTGCTTTTGTTGTTGGGATTTTCCAGCTTGGGAACGGTGGGAGTAGGGCAGCGGGGGATTCATGTGCGATTTAGCGGAGCCACCGGAAAAGTTTTTCAGGAAGGCCTTTATTTTAAGTTGCCGCTTATTGATAAGGTAATTTTGATGGATGTGAAGCTTCAAAAAGATCAAGCCAATGCCCAAGCTGCATCAAAGGATCTTCAAACGGTGGATTCCACCATTGCACTCAACTTTCATGTGGATCCGGTTAAAACCTCTCAAATTTTTCAAAATGTTGGTGTTAATTACAAAGAACGAATCATTGATCCAGCTATTCAGGAAGCCGTAAAAGCCAGTACAGCTAAATTCACGGCAGAGGAATTAGTGACAAAACGTGAGGAAGTAAAAGATCAAATCAAGGGTATTTTGGCGGCAAAATTAGAACCACGTGGTATTTTGGTGGATGAGTTTAACATCGTGAGTTTTAATTTTTCAAAAAGCTTTAATGAAGCGATTGAGGCTAAGGTAACAGCAGAACAGAATGCCTTGGCTGCAAAAAATAAGCTGGAACAGGTAAAGTTTGAGGCCGAACAGCGGGTTACTCAGGCTAAAGGTGAGGCTGAGGCCATTCAGATTCAGGCTCAGGCCATTCAGCAGCAGGGTGGAGCCGCGTACGTAAATCTCAAAGCCGTTGAGAAGTGGGACGGAAAATTACCGGCGTACATGTTGGGCAACAGTGTTCCATTTGTGAATTTGCAGCAATAAAAGCCAAAGATACCGAAGGGAGGAGTATTTCCACTCCTCCCTAACACTTTGCACAATATACCTTGTGCAAAGCTATCTAGGTAAGGCTTGCCTGGGAATGTGCTACTATGTTTAGCGTGAAGTTTGATTGCATTGATTCATCGCCGAAAAAAGTCAACCCATTGCATGTTTTTGTGCCGATTTTAGGTTGGAAGTTACGGAGCCGGCTGTGGATGAAAAAACACTTCTCGCCAGAGACATGACTCCAGAACATGTTAAAAGAGCTCGACAAGTTTTGGCAGATTGGATGAGAAAAGTTCGTGAAATAGTATAGAAAGGAACTGTTTTTTGCTTTATACAAGCCGTAAATTTCAAAACTCGCGATTGTAGGGGATTTGG
>JBBTWV010000050.1:0-11867 GCA_038062615.1 Patescibacteria group bacterium
TAGCTTTGTAATCAACAATAATCAGCTCGCCTTTCGGCGTCACCCAAACATCATCAACGCCGCCGGTTATTAAAAGATTTGTTTTAGGAAAGTTATATGTAATGCCCCTGCGCAAGGAATCCCTCCATTCATCAATCTTTTCGTGAGCCAGCGGAACCGCATTCAAGCCATAGGCTTTCATGAGGGGATGGGGCGTGCCTTTTGCTCGATGGAGATCAAATTCCTTTTTTAAAAGCTTATCTACGGCCGAATTTAAAGAAAATGGATAACCCGGAGGTTGGCCAACTCCAAGTCTGCGATCCAAGTAAAAACACCGAGGGCATTTGATAAATAAATCAATCTTAGAACGACTCAAACGAAACGGCTCTTTGGATTTTGCGTCGTAGAGGTTGCGAGTGCGGTGGGGGTTGTAGTATTGGGACATGGGTTATTTTCGTAAATTTTCATCCTAGATTTTGATTAAATCTATTTCTTTCATAATGCGATCTGTTTCCATAAGTGCGACTATCATTTTTTGATAATGCTCGATATCTTCATTCGTAAGGGTTCTACCTTTGCGATCTTTGAGCCATTTTTGCGCTGGTTGGTATCCACCAATGTAAAAGTTCCATGCGACTTCCGGAACATCACCAAAATATTGATCGGCATTTATGAATACTTTTTCTTCTCTGTATGAGATTTTATCTACAGTATCGGAGCCAGAAATTGTTTTCGCCACAAAAGCATGTTGAAAATTGAAAGTACTTTGTTGTTTGCAGCTAATTAAACTGATGTTATCTAAAGACGTCATATGCCGCATCACGTTATAGAATGGCCTCCCGAGTAAATTTTCATCATAATAAATCCATCTTTTATCAAAGGGTCTATACATAATTTCTGTTAGAAAATCTGCTTCGTAATGTGATTTGGATATTTTATTTATTAACTTAAAGGACGATGAGTCCGCTATGTTGTATGCGATGTTTTCGGCTGAATCAAAATTATCCGATAATAACTTGATAATTCTATTTTCGAGTAAAGTTTTTTCATAATCTATAAAAAGATCATCACGCTTAGTTTGTATTCCGCTGGAATTTATGTTGAATAAATCATTTAATGAAAAACCCAGCCCATACTCCGGTCCCTCTCTAAAATCCTTTGGTACAAAGAAAAAATATGGCTCGGGACAATCAAGCTTTTTCCATTTGATTTTATCTATTGCAGATTTATTTAGTGCTTCAAATTTTGCGTCACGACTACCATAAAATTCCGAATGATAAACGGTACCGAGTTTATTCTTGTTTTTGTCTCGCCTAACAAAAATATTTATAGAAACCCCTTGTTGTATATCAAATACATTTTCGTCCTTGCCACCGTCGGGTGTCACTTCTTGTCTCTTGGAATTTCCGTGAAGATCTATGACGTAAATATCGTCAAATGTTTCAAGCAAATGCTTGCGCATCTGCCTGTGTATTCTTCCGTCTAAAAATGAATTATTGGTAATCATTGCTACAATTCCACTTTTGTTTTTCTCTATGAAGTGCTCGGAAAGGCGAATAAATTTTATGTAATCATCCGAGAGTGGTTGTATATTCTTTTCACCGACAAGCCCCACTTTATAGACTTTTACAAGATTTTGAATCCAATCACCTTTGTTTGGAGAACTAACGCTGTATGGTGGGTTGCCGACTACAACCATGATGGGTTTTTCATTTTTAATTTTAGAAGCTTCTTTCGCTTCCTCGGCAATACTGGCTGCGAAATCGAAAGCGAGTAACTCTGGTTGTTTGCTAACTTCCTCCAGAGAATTAGTAAGATAAACACCAAGACGTGCCTTGCCAGTACGAGTTTCATTAAAATACATAAAACCGGTATCTTTTAGTGCCATGCTTATTTTTAAATGAGCAATAGTGTATGGAGCCATCATGAGTTCAAAACCGTGTAAGCGTGGAAGTAAATCATGGTGGACATACGTTGGCCAACGACCTTGCTGTTTGTTTTTTAATATTCGTATATAAATTTGATTTATGACATTACTGATGAATGTTCCTGTACCGACGGCTGGATCAAGAATTTGGACACGGTGAAGCCCGTCCGTTGTCTTTGAAGTATCAGCCAAGCCGGAGGCAAGGCCAAACTCTTTTTCGAGCAAATAATCAACAGAGCGTACTATAAACTGCACCACGGGTAGGGGCGTATAATAAGCTCCCATTTTTTTGCGTAAAGCTTCATCATATTCTTTTAAGAAATCTTCGTAAAAATGAATCACAGGATCCGGACCTCTGTGAGTTTCACCCCATAAATCATCTTTGAAGTATTCTTTCATGAGGTTCTGAACGTCGGCATGCGTAAAAACCTCGCACAATTCATCTACGATATATGCAAGCCTCTTTTCAAAATTTCTCCCGGCAATGTGATCAAAGAAATGTCCTAGAAATGGATTAGAGGCGGGAATAAGGTCCCGAGCTTCTTGACGGGAAAAAGTTCCAGGGGTTTCGTCATGGTAGCGAGCAACAAAAAGTCCATAAACGAGAGTTTGTGCATACATGTCAGCGAATGAATCTAGCGTAAGGTCATGAACTAGGAGTCTTTTGATTGTTTCATAAACACGAGTTAAGTCAGAATTTTGATCCGATTGTGTGGCAAGGAATTGTCGCGTGTTGTCTCTGATTCTTTGGGCTTTTCCTCCCATAATTTTAGCAAGATGTTTCCCCGAGCGTATCGGCTCTTTGTGCGATTTGGCAAAATCAATGAGTGATTTAGCAACGTGCTCATAATTTTCTGGGATTGATGAAATTGTTCTACTTTTTATATTATAGTTAGCTATTTTTATTGGCTCTTCGTATTTAATTCCATTTCTGTAAAAACGAAATTCAACATAATCCGTCAAAACTAAATTTGCATAACCATAATATCTAGCCATTTGTTCTGATCTCTCAACTTTATCCAGAGATACTCCAATATCTTTTGCTTCGATATATAAAATTAGCACATCATTATTAAGCACAACAAAGTCTGGTTTATTTCCTTGTTTCGCTCTTGCATCGTGATCAATACGCTTAACCTTTATCGATTCAAAAATTCCTTTGAGGAGGATTTCAAAGTCAGCTCGGTAACCCATTTCGCTTGTTTCTTCATGAGAAAATTTTGAAGCAATTGACTCAATATAATTTTCAAAAAGTTTTTTCATATCATTAAATTGTCATCACCCCCGCAACCCCGTCATCTTTCTGACCTCGTCCATGGTCTTCTGCGCAGCAGCACGGGCTTTTTTTGCGCCCTCACGTAACACATCTTCCATAAAATCCGTCTTCTGCTCGAGCTCAACGCGCCGCTCCCGCGCCTCCGCAAAATACGACAATAACTTTTCGAACAACGTCGTCTTCAGGTCACCATACCCCATACCACCTTCCTTCAGCCGCTTCTCGAGGTCCTTCTTCTCGCCCTCCTCCGCAATGTGTGCGTAGAGAAGATAGGGGATGCACGTCGCGGGATCTTTCGGCTCCGAAACACCCTTCGAATCCGTCTTGATCGACATCACCTGCTTTTTGAGCGTCCCCGCGTCGGCGAAGATCTCGATGGTGTTGCCGTAGCTCTTGCTCATCTTTTCGCCATCCGTACCGGGAACCACCGCCACTTCTTTTTTAATGGCATCTGCCGGCATGCGGAACGTTTCGCCAAATATTCCATTAAATTTTTCAGCCAAATCCCGTGCAATTTCCACATGTTGTTTTTGATCTTGCCCAACTGGAACCAGATCCGGCTTATATATAAGAATATCTGCCGCCATTAAAACCGGATAATTAAAAAGCCCCACGGTTTCTTCTTTTTTGCCTTTAGCTTGGGCATCTTTCCACGCATGGGCACGTTCTAAAAGCCCAAATGGAGCAATGGTGTCCAAAATCCATGTGAGCTCGGTGACTTCGGGAATGTCGCTCTGGCGGAAGAAAGCGGTCTTCTTGGTATCCAGGCCGAGGGCGAGGTAGTCGAGGGCAAGTTCTTTTATTGATTGGCGGAGTTTTGTGGCGTCACGGACGGTCGTGAGCGCGTGCAAGTCGGCGATAAAGTAAAAACACTCGTAGGCTGGGTCGTGCGAAAAAGCCACGTGCTGCCTCATAGCGCCCAGGTAGTTGCCCAGGTGAGGGTTGCCCGAAGGCTGCATTCCAGAAAGAACTCGTTTCATGTTCAACAGGGTACAGGTTGCAGAGGGGAGGGTACAGAGGAGGGGAATGTGATTTTTATTGACAAAATATAAAATAATTATATTATGGGACCTAAATTATTCATTATGCCTGAAACAGAAACAATTTTGGAGGATGAAGGGCTTCCGCTGGGGTTGGAGAGAATAGATCCTGCTGAATTATCTCAAATGCCTATCCAGGAACTCATGGATCAGGCCATCGATACGTTAGGGCAGGACGTAGAATCTGATGCATCTGCTCGTCATCGTTCTCGTTTTCGTAGGATGGTGCTCATAGCTATTGTTGCGCTCGCAGGTGCGGCGAGCGGCGTAGTTCTAACAAGATGCGCTCAATTGAGAATGCAGGGCACTGATGATCCTCCGGCGCCATCGGATCCTTCTCACGATGAGGATCTACCAAATGAAACACGAATGGGCTAGGCAACCTTAAATATCAAACGGCGGCAGGCTCAGGCTTTTTCGCGTTGCCAGTTCGTCATTATAAAATGACTCCAGTCCGTTTTGGATCTGACCAAAGAGCTCTTGCTCGGGAATAAATGTCTGAATAAAAAGATGCTCCTTCGCCAAAAATTGGAGGTGCGTCAGCATTTGGAATGCCCTCTCCCCAGCGCGAAAATCTTCAAAGTCCAAAAGCGCATCCGCAAAAACCACCACGGCCAGTTTAAGCCGTGGGAGGTCCAGGGGCTTATCAATAATTTGCGTGGCAATAATAATATCGGCCTTCGCGATTTTTTCTTTGGGCCAGCCATCTTTAACCGTTTCGCGATCGATCCTCACAATACTGGCTTTGCCAAAAAGCGCGGCCATTTCTTTTTCTAGCCGCTGGGTTCCCGCACCAAGTTTTTTGAGTTGTACGCTTTTGCATGATGCACAAAAAGAAGGCACCGGTGTGTGCAATTTACAGCGGTGGCACTGGAGCTCGTTGCCCGTGTGGAGCGTGAGCGGACCCGCGCATTTTGCACATCGCGTGATGTTCCCGCAGTCGCTGCAAAGCAGAGCACTAGCCTCACCCCGACGGTTTACAAAAAACAAGATCTGCTCATTTTGAGCCAGGCATTTGGCCGTCTGCTCCAAAGTTTTTTCGGCAAAAAATCCCTGATTGCCTTTGCGTCGCTCGTTAGCCATGTCCATAATATTGACCTTTGATGCAGCGGGTGGCGTATCCCATTCGCATTTTTCTATGGTGCCAGAAACGGCTTGGTGCCATGTCTCCGTGCGCGGACTCCTGCTGATAATAATGAGCGGAATGTGGAGCAGTTGGGAAATTTTTTGTGCCACCTCCACGGCATCATAATGCGGCTGGCGCAGTTCGTGGTAACTTTCATGATCTTCAAAATCAACCACGATGCATGAGAGGTTTTTAAAAGGCAGAAAGAGCGCTCCACGGCTTCCCGCAATCGCTTTTACCTCACCAGCGGCCGTATGGTTCCACATTTTTGCTTTTTGAGTTTCATTGAGTTCGCTATGAAATTTTGGCAAGTCCGCACCAAATTCCAGAACCGAAAAAATTTCTGGAAATAAAAAGAGCGCTTGGGAATCTTTTGGAATGAGCCTTTGTACATGGTCGTAAAAAGTTTTGCGGGGCAGGGGAGTTTTCTCAATGAGCAGGGTGGTGCGGCCAGTGGCGAGGCATTTTTTGATGATGTTCTCGACGTCTGGATTTTGTTTTATAGGCAACGAAAACGCGGCCTGAGAATTTTGATTTTGGTCTTCTACCGCCGGACTTTTACGCTTCCCCGGCTCCCAAATTTTTTCTGGAATAAAAAGGTCGATGACTTTAGAAAAAGCGCACGCATAGTGCTCACTCATCCAACTGGCAAGTTCCATCTGCCAAGGCGGAAGGGTTACGGGCTGGGCTGCCTCAATAGGTTTAACCGCATAAGGAACAGGAGTTTGATGCAAACGCCGCACAATGGCCGAAAGTTTTTGATTGCGAAAAGGAACCTGAACAATCTGCCCTGGCATAACGGCAAGTTGCGGCGGAACCTCATAGGTAAAACTCTCAAAACGGCTTGGTACGCGGCGGTGGAGAATGACTTCGGCAAACTGCATGGGAGGCGATTATAGCACGCCACTTCTGGTGCCCTCGCCAGGAATCGAACCTGGATCTCAAGCTTCGGAGGCCTACATTCTATCCGTTGAACTACGAGGGCGTGACTTCGCCATCTTGAGTTTATTATGCCCTTTGGTCAACATTATTCGGCACTTAGGCCTAACACCGTATAGCGTATTTGCACACTGCCACCTTGTAGCTTATCTTCGCCGAGTATTTTGCGTTTGCCGTCTTTGAGGTTGAGGATAATGATTTTTTGATCTTCCTGAAGCACCAAGCTGCTTCCATCGCGGCTCCAAAAAAGAGGAGTGCCGGTGAAGAACGGGCGGGAATATCGCTTGCCGTTGATATCAAACAAATGGAACTGATCGTTTTCTTTTACCAGAATTTTTTGGCTGTTGCATGAGACCATCAAGTCACTTAGGAGCCTTGGTGAAGAATAAACAGCCACGGCGCTGTCTGTTTGCAGATTGCTGATCATGAGGCGTGACGGTGCGGCAACTCCACCAAAACGGCCAATGGTGGGGTCCACGGTACCAGAAATAAACACGGCAAAATCTTGTGATGAACAGACTTGAAGATCCTTGGTAAGGGCGCCGGTTATGGAAGCAAAAGGCTGGATGATTTTATTGGCCAGAGAAACTCTCCACAGTTTGGCAAACGCATCCGCATCGGCGGCCAGCTGAACATAGAACTCATTTTCTTTTGAGCTCCAGCCCGCAGGAGTAAGCCAAAACTCGCCGCTGGGAAAGCTCGGCGAATCAATCATTCCTGGTTTTTCATCGCCATTTTTTGAGTAAATTTTATGAGTGGTATTTTTTTCTTTAGAATTTTCTCCGCGATAGGTGTAAAAAATCTGCCCGTCCTTGCCGAATAAAATATTGGAGAGGGGAAAGTCCCGCTTTTTAAGCGCATCAAAAGAGAGGCTCAGATTATTTCCCGCAAGGTCTAAAATGGCATACCCAAGATCCGAAACGCCATTAATAAAAATATTCCCGTTAGAAAGCAGAGTGGTAGTTGGAACCGTGCTTTGCAGGCGTTTTTCAAAAGGGTCATCAATAAATGAATAGATGATGTGCTCCTCGTTCGTCTCAAGATCATGAGCAAAGCCGGTGACGCGTTCTTTATTAAAACCATTTGGGCGCGTCACAATAACGTCGCGGCGCTCGTACACCACTTTTTCCTTTTCGCCTTCCGCGCTGGCCTTCTCAGAAATCTGAGGGTAGGTTTTGGCCACTTGGCGGCCCAAATAATCCCGCGTGAGGGAGTAGGTAGCAAATCCAACAAATAGCGCGGTGAAAAAGAAGACGCTGATGTGCGTAAACGCGATGAGGTGAATAATCGGGATGCGGCGCATAGGACGGTTACTTTATCCCGTATTTAGCCTGTTGTCAAGCGTCTCGCAGTGGTGCCAGAGATGGCTTATTGTAAGTCACCAGCCCGTATAAGTCTTGCACGCCCATGGCATAAAGTTCTTTGTTGAGCCGCGTAGTAACTTTCTCGTACTCTTCTTTGGAAATGGGTTTATTGAGAAAAAGGTACTCCTTGCCCTTTAAGTAAACGCACCCAAAACAGTGATTGCTGTTCCAAGTGTTAATGCACCAGTCGCTATCGTGAAGGAAGTCGCACCAGTAGCAGTGATGAGAGTTGAACATGAAGCCGGTGAAGGGCATGTCGTAGCAAAATTCCAAAGTATTCACGGCCGGGCCGCAGTCCAAGCAGTTTTTGGTGCCGCGCTCTAAGTTGGAGTTAAAAATGTACATGCTGTCTTCGCACAGCGAGCTATCAAAACACCAGTAACAGTTTTTACTGTGGAGGAGGTAGTCTCCAAATGAGTTTTCGTTGTCCAGCTGGTGCATAAAAACGCGCGGTACTTTTAACTGCACCTCTTCAAACTTTTTTATGATTTCTCGCGGTGACCATTTTTTGAGCTCGGTAATTTTTTTAAAGTATTCTTCACGCGAGTAGGGTTCATTAAAAATATAATACTGTTTACGTTGTAATCCGGCGCATCCAAAACAGTCGGTACAGCCAATAAGCCCATAGCTGTAGGAGCAGTCCGTGCATTGTTTGCAGTCCTGCAAGAAGTTGGAGTTGTAGCATTTTGTGGAATCAATGCACTCGTAACAGAGTTCGCAGTCTTCACAAAAAGTGCAGTCTCCGCAAAAGCGATCTTTGCGCGAGTCGTGGCAGTAAAAGCAGTTTTCTAGATTTGCACTGTAAAAACAGAGGTAGCAGTCTTTGGATACTACAATGATATCGCCGTAGGCGCAGTTCTCGCTCTGGCGGCTCCAGTGAGAAATTTGCGGCGTAGTGAGGTAGAGGTTTTGGAATTCTTTAATGAATTGCGCTGCGTCCATGCCTTATTTGGAGGTGAAATGCGCCAGTCCTAAAGCGAACAAAAAACACAGCACGTAAGCAAAAATAAAGTTGGCCCAGTAGTATTTTGGCCATGAGGAATTGAGCCCAATGAGGAGAAAGCTAAATAATATGGCCGCAAGGGCGCCATAAATTCCACCTACCAGAAAATCTTTGGACTCGCCTTTATTATTGTGGGTTACGAGAATGTAAGTTATGGCAAAAACAATGGGGATCCCGCCAAGGGCACCGGCCAGTTTTGGGCCGGAATTTTTGGCAATAAGGAGGATGATGGCGGTTACTCCCGCGGAGGCTAAGCTTTTAATAACGATATCCATAAAAATAAGTTCTTCCTTGCTGGGCGGCGCACGGCGCCGCCGCGAAGGCGTCTGGCTTTGCCAGCGCCTGAGCGTATAAAAATTGGTGCACCCGGAGGGAATCGAACCCCCATCAATAGCTTCGAAGGCTATTGTGTTATCCGTTACACCACGGGTGCATTTAGGTCGATTCTACAAGTGCGCTCCCTCCAACACAATTAGAATGCGGCGGTGTCCTCGTACTTGTATGTCGTGGAAAGATGCTGTCCGTAGGTCCTTTCCTCTTTTAGCTGACTTTTTATCTCGGCCACTTTTTTAAAATACTCCTCGCGCGAATAGGGCTGATTGAGAATATAAAATTCTTTGCTCTGCAGCCCCACACATCCAAAACAATTTTTGCAGTTGAAGCAGAGATCACAATATTCCAAATCACTGGAACTGCGAATGTAGTTTGAAAAATTGCAGTTATAGGTCCCGAGGCCGATAGAAAAACACTCATAGCAAAGTTCTGATCCGTCCGAAAAAGTCATATCGGCGCAGTCTTTGGTGCGCCAAGAGTCTTGCACATAAAAACAGTCTTGCGACTCATGGGCACCAAAGCAAGCGTAACAGTTGCGTGATTTGGTAACGTCTTCACCCTGGCAATTTTCTGATTGAACGATGCGAAGTGCGGTGTGTGGCACTTGTAATTTGGCCTCATCCAACATTCTCAGACCATTTTTCTTCCAGTCGGGATCTTTAAAAAACGCTTCTACCCGAGCCATATATTCTTCTTTGCTAAGCGGCTGATTTTGAAAATAATATTTCTTTTGGCGAAGTCCGGCGGATCCAAAACAATTTTGAGAACCGATGCAGTCATAAGAAAAAAAGATGTCACTGCAATTTTTTAACTCCTGGGAAAACCAGCAGTTATAGGAGTGATCAATATCGGTGCACTCGTAACACAGTTCTCCATATTGGCAGAAGTCGCAGTCCACACAGTCCCGAGAATTCACAATAATGCTGCCGTAATAGGAATCTTCATTATAGTTGGCCGCAAAAAGAAGGTAGCAGTTCTTATTTTTATCGGAATGCGTGCAGTAATCGGAGTTTTCGGAGCCGATATTGATGTTATACAGCCGTGGTGTTTTTAAGCGAATCCGCTCTAACTCTTCAAGGAAGTTCATGGGTTAATCAATGAGATGCTTTGGCCGCGAAGGCATTTTTAGAAACCTTTTGGCCTGCGACCAGCCCATCATGCATGGGCTGGTCATCGCGAGGTCGTACATGTTAGACCGAGCGATTTGCAGGTCAGGTTGCTAAAAATGCGTAGCGGCTAAAGCTCGAATACTTATTGCGATTTCTTTTGCCAGAGCACCAAGAGCGGGCTGGCAATAAAGATAGAGGAGTACGTTCCCACCACGATACCAATGACAAGAACCAGGATGAAGTTGAAAATCGAGGTGCTGCCAAAAATCAAAAGCGATAACAAGGTGATGAGCACGGTGAGAGACGTGTTAATGGAGCGGTGCATGGTTTGGGACATGCTGTGATCGGCAACTTGGGCAAAAGTATGATCGCGTTCCTGGTTTTTGAGATTCTCGCGAATACGATCAAACACCACGATGGTGTCATGCACCGAGAATCCAAGCACCGTAAGAATGGCCGTGATAAAGAGCGCATCCACTTCAAACTGCATCACCGCAAAAACACCAACAGGAATGAGAACGTCATGGAGAAGAGCCACTATGGCGCAGACACCAAACTTCCAAGGACTCACGCGCTTTGGAACTTTTCTAAAGGCAAAGGCAATATAGAGAATAATGGCTAACATGGCCACCACAACGGCCATTACCGCGCGTTTTTTAAGCGTCTCGCCAACCACGGGGCCAATGGTGGTAAAGCGATTTTCAGTAACCTTCCCAAATTTCGTTTCTAAATGAGCGAGCAGCTCATCATGGGTTTCATTGTCCATGTGCTCCAAGTGGAAGAGGAGCTGATTGGGGGAATCTGGCAGCGTGACAAGATGTCCGTTTTCAAAATTGACGGGAGCCGACGCGCTTTCTAAAGCCGTTCCAGAAGAGGTAGTGGCGGCAGGTGCGGCTTTTTGTCCAGCATTAAGATCATCTTGAATGATTTTGAGTTCTTTTCTCACTTCCTCCACATTTATGGGTTTTTCAAAAGTAAGATCCAGCAAAGTGCCGCCTTTAAAATCAATACCCAGTTTGAGGCCAAAGAAGAGGAGAGCCACGAGTGAAACCACAAGAACGGCTCCCGAAATTCCAAACCACACTTTAGTTCTTTCAATAATGCGATAATGCTTTACTTCAGTGGCAGCTTTTTGCACGCCCCAAAGCCACAGTTTATCGCCCAGTTTGGTCTTCATAAAGGCTGTAAGCAGCGTCTTGGTGATGGTGATGGCCGTAAACATAGAAACCAAAATACCGGCGGCTAAGTTGAAGGCAAATCCTTGAATGATGGAAGTTCCAAAATAAAATAAAATGGCGCAAGTTATGAGCGATGAGAAGTTGGAGTCGCGAATGGAGCTCCAGGCGCGATCAAAACCAACGTCAATGGCCGAGGAGAGTGGACGACCCGCACGTAATTCTTCTTTCGTTCTTTCAAAAATCAGCACGTTTGCATCCACAGCCATACCAATGGAAAGGATGACTCCGGCAATACCCGCAAGCGTCAGCACGATTGGGTTAGAGAGGAGGAAGGTGACAAAAAAGAGCACGAAGCAGGCCAAAATAAAGGTGACGAATTTTTCCCATCCGTCTTCACGCGATTTGAGAATCGTATAAATAATGGCTATAAAAACGAGAATAGCTCCTCCCAAAGCAATAGGCAGAGGCATCTCTGACTTGATGAGGAAGAGCAAAATGCCGGTATACAAAGAGAGCGCCAGCACGGCTACCAAGCCCGGTAAGCGATAATAGAAAATCATAAAGAGCGCTAAGATGACAACGCCGATAATCCC
>JBBTWV010000051.1:0-6193 GCA_038062615.1 Patescibacteria group bacterium
CGCATTGCCGTCAAGCAAATACAGCGGTACCTCCTCACCAAGGGAGTGGGGAAGCGGCACATCGTTTTTGTGGGAGAGAATACGATTACGAAAGAATTGCAGGAAATCTTTGAGCGTTCGGGCAGCGTGGTAGTTTTGTCTGTTGCGCAAAATTATTTAGATCTTGCGGCAGTTTATGCGCAACATCCGAATGTTGAAGAAATTATTCAGACGCAGGACGATCACGAACAGGCGCGTCACATTATTAATTTTTGCCGCGAGCATCATTTGCAATACCATTTTGTCCCGGATTTGCTGGAGGTTCACCGCAGCAACATTGAGATTACGACTGTGGGCGGAATCCCGCTTATCTGCCTCAAGCCGACGCCTTTGGACGGTTGGCAGAAAGTTCTCAAGCGCATTTTTGACATGGCCGTTTCGGTGCTTGCACTGGTTATTCTTTCACCTATTTTTTTGCTCGTTGCCATGGCCATCAAACTGGATTCACCCGGCACCGTTTTCTTCCGTTTTTTGGATGACGGGAGCTGGCAAAGCGCATCGGGGAGCGATTCCATCCGTTCCACTGTCTTAAATTCCGCACCATGAAAATGGGGACGCACCAGCTTCGTTATACGGATTTGGCGCACCGAAATATTCGCAAAGGTACGCCGCTTGTAAAAATTCAAAACGATCCGCGCGTAACGCGGGTCGGCAAAATTTTACGCCGGTTTTCTTTGGATGAACTGCCGCAATTATGGAATGTGCTATGCGGCGAGATGAGTCTTGTCGGTCCGCGGCCGCACTTACCTGAAGAAGTTGAAAAATACCAGCGCCACCATAAATTTGTTCTCGCCATCAAGCCAGGCATTACCGGCCTCACGCAAATCAGCGGCCGCAGCGATCTGCCTTTTGAAGAAGAAGTTAGATTAGACACCTTCTATATTGAAAACTGGACTTTCTTTTTGGACATCAAAATCATGCTCAAGACGATCCTGGTGGTTCTGCGTCCCTACCGCGAATAAATGCTTATTTTATGATAGAATAGCGAGGCCACGCCGAGCCTCAGAGAGGTCATGCTCAGGTTCCGCTCAGGCGCAATGTCGCTCCGCAGTGCGGGCGACCTCGATGCCGTCCCCAAGCAGGGGCGGCCTAAGCAAATATTTCGTCCGAAGGACGCACCGCACCTATGTTACTCAAAATCATTAGCAAAATTTTCGGGGATCCTAACGAGAAAGAGCTCAAAAAATGTTGGCCTTTGGTGGGGAAAATCAATCAGATAGAAGCCAAATATCAAGAGGAGCTTAAGGATGAATATCTTCCGGCTAAAACGGAGGAGTTTAAAAAACGTCTTCAAAACGGCGAAACTTTAGACGACTTACTTCCGGAAGCTTTTGCGCTGGTAAAAAATGCTTGCCGAAGGTTAGTGGGGAAAAAATTGGATGTGCGTGGCCGCGAGGTAGTTTGGGACATGGTGCCGTTTGATGTTCAGCTCTTGGGTGGTGTGATTCTGCATCGCGGAAAGATTGCCGAAATGAAAACGGGTGAAGGTAAAACACTTGTTTCCACGTTACCGGTTTACCTCAACGCGCTGGAAGGCAAGGGCGTTTTTTTGGTTACGGTAAACGATTATTTGGCTCAGCGTGATGCCGAATGGATGGGTGGGCTCTTTAAATTTTTGGGCATGTCCGTGGGAATTATCATGCACGGCCAGTCTCAAGAAGATAAACGCGCTGCCTACCAGTGCGATATTACTTATGGAACCAATAACGAGTTTGGCTTTGATTATCTGCGCGACAACATGGCGACGGAAGAGGTGCATATTGTCCAGCGCACGCTCAACTACTCCATCGTGGATGAGGTGGACTCCATTTTAATTGATGAGGCGCGTACGCCGCTTATTATTTCTTCTCCGGCGGAGGAGTCTACCGAAAAATATTACAAGTATTCCCGGCTTGTGCCGCAGTTGAATGATAAAGAAGATTACGTGGTGGATGAAAAATTTAAGACGGCTACGCTCACTGAAGCTGGTATCGCCAAGATGGAAAAATGGCTTGGAATGGAGAATATTTATGCGGAAGGGGGATTTGAGGAAGTGCATCATTTAGAGCAGTCGCTCAAGGCCCACGCGCTCTTTAAAAAGGATGTTGATTATGTGGTGAACGATGACGAGGTCATTATTGTGGATGAGTTCACCGGTCGTTTGATGCCGGGACGAAGGTATTCCGATGGTTTGCATCAGGCCATTGAGGCTAAAGAAAACGTGGAGGTGCGTCGCGAGAGTCGTACCTTGGCCACCATTACCTTTCAAAACTACTTCCGTCTTTTTAAAAAACTGGCAGGTATGACGGGTACGGCGCTTACGGAAGCGGAAGAATTTTCTAAAATTTATAAATTGGACACGGTGGTTATTCCCACGAATAAAAACATGATCCGTAAGGATCATCCTGATGCTGTTTATAAAAATCAGCGCGGAAAATTTTTGGCAACGGTGGCGTGCGTCCAGGAGCTTCACAAAAAAGGTCAGCCAGCTTTAATCGGCACCATCTCTATTGAAAAGTCCGAAATGCTCAGTAAACTTTTAACAGCGCATGGGGTTCCGCATACGGTTTTGAATGCCAAGCATCACGAGCAGGAAGCCGAAATTGTGGCTAAGGCTGGCCATAAAGGTGCGGTTACCATTGCCACGAACATGGCCGGTCGTGGTACCGATATCAAACTTGGGGAGGGCGTGATAGAACTGGGCGGCCTTTATATAATGGGTACCGAAAGGCATGAGTCTCGCCGCATTGATAACCAGCTGCGTGGACGTAGCGGACGTCAGGGTGACCCGGGTGAAAGTCAGTTTTTGGTTTCCATGGATGACGAACTCATGCGCCTTTTTGGAGCCGAGCGCGTCCAAAAGATGATGGAATTTTTAAAAGTTCCCGACGACATGCCCATTGAGAACCGCATCATCAGCAACTCCATTGAAGGTGCACAAAAGAAGGTGGAAGCCCGCAACTTTGAGATTCGCAAGCACTTGGTGGAGTACGACGATGTCATGAATAAGCAGCGTGAAATTATTTATGCGCGTCGGCGAAAAATGCTTTTTTCGGTGGATATTAAAAATGATATTTTGCTTCTCATCGAGCACGAAGCGGAGGGTATGGTTCTTAATTACACCGGCGCTCGTCAGCGCAATGAGTGGGATTTTGTGAAAATTGGCGAAGCTATTTCCGCACTCCATCTCAACCAAAAAAATCCTTTTGAGCTAGCCATTTTAGAGCGCTTTGAGGAGCCAGATGACATGTGTGATTTTGTGAAGCACTACTTGTGGAATGAATATGAAGAGCGTGAAAAATCTTTACCGGATTTTGCCATTGCGGAAGGTGAAAAAATAGGTGGCTCACCCATGCTTCGGCAAATTGAGCGTGCCGTGTATTTGCGGACGCTGGATAGTTTGTGGATGGAGCACATTGATAACATGACGCATTTGCGTGAAGCCGTGGCCCTGCGCGGTTACAGTCAAAAAGATCCACTCATTGAATATAAACAAGAGGCATACAAGATGTTTGTGGAACTGCTTGCCAGCATTCGCAGTAATACGGTGAACACGCTATTTAAAATCGAGTTTCGCCAAGAGGCTGCAGCGCCAGTGATTGCCAAAAAAGTGCCGTCCCGAATGCTCACCAATGAAGATCAAATTGAGCATGTGCTGGGTGGTGAACGAAATTTAAAAGAAGAACTTTCCGAAAATCCGGTGGTAGTAAAAGCGGGGTCAACTCAAGCTGGACCTGGCGAGCCCACCGTTGGCCGCAATGATCCATGCCCTTGTGGTTCGGGTAAGAAGTACAAAAAGTGCCACGGCTCATAGGCGAGGTGATTGCCGATCACGGTAAAATATGTTAGAATTACATAATATAAAAATAAAAGCTATGCTTTTTTCCTGTCATAATAAAGATTTTTCCAGAGCATCCTTCTTTATTTTTAAAGCATCGGAAGGCGAGCCGCCACATCCAGTAGAAGGAGGCGCCGCACATACTGGACCCAGAACGGCGCAAGATGTGCTCAAAAGCTCTGAAAATATTTTGGCTCGTTTTGACCGTTATAAAGAAAATTGGCCAAAAGGTGATGACCTCACAAAGGCACAGCTTCCGGATGGAGGTAGATTCAAAGGCGGGGAAGAGCAGCTGGTCACGGGTGATCACGTTCGAATTCGCAGCGTTGATGGTGGTTTTCGCGAGGCGTCTGCCAATAAAGGAACGCCAGTTATTGTTGCGGAGCCGGTTGTAAGAATTCAGGTGCAAGATAAAGTTTTTGTGGCCATTTATTTTGGAGATAAAACGAGTTTTATTGCGGAAGAATATTTGGAAACGCCTGGAGACATCATGACTCGCAATGAGCATGAAGTTCCTCAAGTTCATGACACACCGGCAGAAAATGCATCTCCCGTAAAAGAATATTTTGCTGGAAATGAAGCCATGCAAGAAAATTATGAACGTCTTCGATCGGGTATTTTAACGAGCCTTAAAGGGCTTGAACAAAAAGCAGCCGGGACAAAAATTGAAGCATTCGCGCATCAACTCGTGCGTGATTTTTCTGAAAATTTTGATAGCACCATGCTAGCGCTTTTCCATTCGATTGACCTTCAGAATGATCCAGTTGTTATAGGCAGAATGTTGCAAAATGCCATCGTTCCTCAATTTGAACTCACCAGCGATCTTCCGCCGAATGTTGGAGCAGAGGCGATGCCAAGTCATAATCCGCCGCTTATTGTGATCAATCGAGATTTTGCCGGCACCGATTATCCTACATTCCAACAGGTGGTGGTCCATGAATCACTCCATATTTATATGGAAGGGTTTGGAGAAAAATCCTATGTACAAGGGCGAATAGGCGAGGGTATTACCCAGCTCTTGGCAGAAAAAGCCACGGATTTTGCATCACAAGAAATTGGCTATGGGGATGAAAAAGCCGTGGCGGCCAAGCTCTTTCAGGTTGATCCGCATGCCCTTATGGCTTGGTATACCGGCGCTCTGGATGATGCCGCCTACATGGCTCAGCTTCGACAAAAAATGGATCACAAGGCGGTAGAAGCGTTATTTGCGCTTTCTCAAGAGAGGGCAAATGTTCTCCCGCAATTGCAAAAGATTTTGGATTTTGCTGCAGGTGATTCTTCTTCCCCGCATTATAGTTTTTTAAAAACCAATTTTTTACAATATATGAGCGGGGAAATTGACGACGATGGGCTTTCCAAAGCCATCCAGGCGAGTATTGATGATACGCAAAAAAGGGTAGATGTGTTTAACCAAATTTGGGGAATTAAAAATGCTTTTGCGGCGCAAGAAACGCAGGCTTATAAGCAGTTTACCTGAAGTTGAATACTTCGCTCATCTCGAAAGCAAGCGGTTCGGGCAAGAAGCGGCAGCGTATAGAGCATTTGCAAACGTGTAAAATTGAGCCTTGATCAATTCCTGTTTTTTGTTATATTCAAGCCATGAAAACGGCTTCCGAATCAATTCAGGGGAAGAGTTATCGCACCGAAACTTTGATTACGGCTCTCCAGGGAAAAGATCCATCAATGCGTGATTATTTGGGTGCGCAATTGGAACGTATTTGTGATGAGGTAAGGATTTTGCCTGCTTTAGCGCACTGGGTGGTAAGGTCTGTTGGGCCACAAATAGTAGAGGTTGCTGTGGGGAAACGGCCAAAAACGGTGTCCCAAAAAACGTTTGAAATTGGGCTTGATGCTGGTGCTGTGCCTGAGGTTCGCGTTGCCACACGAAGTGGCGTTACCGCCTGCCAGCTACGGCGGGCCGCAATGAAACGGGTCATTACGTGTCTCCGGGTCAAGGTGCTAAGTGGAAATAAATTGGTGGAGGTGACCGGAGTCGAACCGGCGACCTCGGCAATGCGAATGCCGCGCTCTAGCCAACTGAGCTACACCCCCAAAAATCCGACCAAAGACAGACGGTATTCTATAGCTAAGGGGAGCCAAAAATCAACGTCAAGGTCTGTACGTACCGACTACCCTTCGTACCGGAAGCTTTTAAAAATATCGCCGAAGATTTTTTCTGCGGCGGCCGGTTTTATGATTCCGGGAAGAGAAAGATACGTGGCACTGTTGGAAACGGCGTTAGAAAGTTCGGTAACAATTTTGCGATTTACCACCAGCGTCACTTTTGGCGCCAGTTTAAAATAGTAGGTATAAAGCACGCAACCTTCCACGCCCTGG
>JBBTWV010000051.1:6203-25650 GCA_038062615.1 Patescibacteria group bacterium
GGTAATGCGATATCCATTCAGTAAACCAAAATGCGCTTCATCAACCATCCCTGTGGTGATTTTGAGCTTGTCGCCGTTTAAATAATCTTCTGTATCGCTGCCAAAAGGATGAAGGTTTAAAACCGTTTCGCCAAGAGCTGTTGGGTACTCCGTCATGTTTACCGAAAAATCCGTGAGACGATCTAACTTTGGGCCACCGCCTTGAAAGTCACATGGGTCCTCATGCTCAAAAGGAGTGGAGTGCTGAAGAATGATTTTGTTTTCTTGGCGCTCCAAATTTAAGAGAGAAGGATATTCAAAAGAAAATTTATACGTATCATTTTTGTAGGTTTTGGTAGTTGCCGCTGGTGGAACAGGAGTGGGAGGCACAGGCGTTGGTGCAGGTGCGGGTGAGGTCGTGGTGCCATTTTGAACAGGCGGAGGGGCTGGAGGGAGGGGCTGTGCCGGTGCCGTCTTATCACTCATCAAGAAATAGCCGGAGGCGGCAAGCAGTCCGGTAACAAGTCCAATGGCAACGGCTGGGAGAGGTTTCATATGCATCTACTACTGTAAACTAATTGGCTCGGAATACATAGAGATCACCAAAAAGCTGTTTCCATTATTAAGGACCTCCCGGGTAGGAATAACCTCTTGAACATCCATAAAGAGGCGCTCAAAACATATCTCACAGCACACCAAAAAGCGCTGGAGAAATAAAAGTATCTTGGTGGAGCTGATGGGACTTGAACCCACAACCTCTTCCATGCCATGGAAGCGCTCTAGCCAATTGAGCTACAGCCCCATAAGGACGCGCCTTGCGTTCGCTCGCGAATTTTAGCAGTGGGGACGTGTATAATCAACCATATTTACCTTTCACCCCATATCGGTAGCCGAACACCAGGAAGCCTGGGAGAAGCTGGTGAAACAAAACCCTGCATGCGGTTTTATGCAGTCCTTAATGTGGGCGGAGTTTAAAAAATCAGTGGGTTGGGAGACGCATCACATTGGCGTTTTTGAGAATGACCGACTTATAGGCGGCGCTTCCATTATGAAGTTCCATTTTTCACCTACCTCGAATTTTTTGTATATTCCGCAGGGGCCGGTGATTTCATATGAAGATCCCGCACGAGCGGAGGATATTTTCCATGGGCTCATGTCGGAGGTGGATAAAGTTGTTGATTTAAAGGGCAAAACGCTTACGACCAGGCCGAGCCGTGGCGAGGCTAAGCAAATAATGCGCCCAGGGGGCGCAACCACTCACCTGCGCATGGATCCGCGTTTATTGGTACGTCCAGACTATTTTTTGCACTTGCAGAAATCACCTTTCAATATGGAACCCAAACATACGCGCATGGTTGATTTGCGTTTTTCACCGGAAGAAATTTTGCAGAATATGAAACCCAAAGGTCGGTACAATGTAAAAATTGCACAGAAACATGAGGTAAAAGTGGTGCCTGATCACAGCGACTCTGCCATCGGTGTTTTTTACAAACTCTATTCGCAAACCGTCACGCGCCAAGAATTTGATGGAAAATCGGAGGCGTATTTTCGCAAGCTTATACCCGCGTTAGTGGCCCATGGAATGGGAGAATTGTATGTGGCACACAAAGATGGAGAGGCTTTGGCGGCCGCTTTTGTGATTTTTTATGGGACGCGCGCCACCTATTTTTTCGGCGCTTCATCTAATCGCCATCGCACCGTTATGGCGCCCTACCTTTTGCATTTTGAAATTATGAAAGCGGCCCAAAAGCACGGATGCCACTGGTATGACCTTTGGGGTGTGGCACCAAAAGAAGACGATGCCTCCCATGACTGGCATGGCATCACGCAGTTCAAAAATAAATTTGGAGGCGAACGATTCCATTTTATTGGCGCCTACGATTTTATTTACAATCAACAAAAGTACGCAGAATTTCTGCATGAAAGCGGGGAAGTGCCAGAGGCAAAATTACCACGATAAACCTATTTCTTCTTTAACAACATCGTGCGATCTCGCTTGGCGCCCTGCAACACTTTTACCGCGGCGCGGTATTCCAAGCGCGTTTGCGTATAAGAGACACTGCCTTTCCTGGTAGCTTTCAAAACTGCTCGCAGGTCTTTTACATCTTGCTTAGCCACTTCCACGGCGCTTTTTACTTCATCCAGCGATGCTTTCGTAGCTTTGGATTCATACTGAGTCTTAGCCTCCTCATACTGAGATTTGAGGTCTTGGTAGACTTGCTTGGCATCCGAGTAGGTAGGTTTACTCTTTGAGCCGGTGTAGGCGGCTTTAGCATCAAAATAATCAACGCCAACTTCGTTGAGGTATTTTTTACTATCCATGTAGCTTTTGGCTTCACCGGCTTTACTCTCGTAATAATCTGCCTTTGATTCAGAATATTTATTCACGGTTTCTTCAAAATTTTTCTTGGTTTCAGAATAATCGGGATCATCTTTGGAAGTTTTTTCGTATACTTTTTTAGCGTCGTAGTAATCAATCTTGGCATCGGTATATGGCTTGGATTCATAGGTCACATAAGGGCAAACTTCCGCGCCTGACCCCAAATCCACAGCCGCTTTTCCGTCATCGCAAACGAGCGTTCCATTATCATTTAGCGGTTTAGAAGCATAGGCCCAAGCCTTTACCGCCACCGCGCCATATTTGGAATCGGCATAACTCGGATCTAAAAATTCTTCCACCACACATACTGGCGTGGCTCCATAATAGACGGGTTCATCTTTAAATTTCAGTTGAGGCGTGCTCTCGCAAGCCAGCTTATCGCCGGTTTTTTCCGGAACCTTGCCCGGTACGGATACTAAAATCTCTGCCATGCCTTTTTCAAAAGGTTGGGTTTCGATGCAGACTTTTGTGCGATACCCCACAATTGCAGGAACTCTTCCATCGGCGCAGGCACCCGATGCATCTGGCTCCTTGCCAGCCACAAAAACTTTTACCGGTTCTCCTTGGCTTCCTTGAGTACCTCGATATCCTTCTACGCCCACGAGCCAGTCATCCCTGGAGTCCGAAGTGCTTTTTGTGCCGCGCGGTTTGCTATCTGTATAGTTGGCCGCAACTGGTGCGGTATGAAAACCCAAGAGTGCCAAAAGACTCATGAGACTGATAAACAGTTTTTTAAACATAGAGAAAAAGTTAAGATGTGGACCCGATTATAGCAGATATTGGCTTATTTCAAACATCAATTACCACCCAGTACTCATCTGGTTTTGATCTTGCCGGTATATTTTTCCCCGAGAAGAACTTGACCCAGTCTGTGGCGGCGTAATCTTTCACAAGCGGCCCGCACATGGTGGTGTAGTACAAAATATTTGAGGTAAACATGCCGCCGGTTACTTCGGCAATCAGCTCGCGATCCATCAGCATTTTTTCGCTGTACCGAAAACTAAAGTCCATAAGTTTGGGAACCAGATATTTGAGTCCAGAAAATCGGAAACAACCCACGATGGTTTTTTCTGGACCATCAAATGAGGCTCCCATGGTGCGGCAGTCGTGATTGCGAAAAGGATAAACGGTGCAAGATCCCGCTTCATTTTTTGGGTCCAGCGCAGGGCAGTCGGATTCAATCTTATGCAAGAAATTCGCAAACTCGCTGTGCGTCCGCAGAGCAGTTATTTTTTCCACACCATGTTTTTCAAACTGAGAGGGATTTTTTTCCAGAATTTTTTCTGTAATTTTTTGCGTAACTCTCTCACGGTCCCTTCTTAATTTTCGCCCCAGTGTTTTGAGCCCGTCGCTTATATGAAACGCCTCGGCAAAAGAAACTGGGAAAAGCTGTTTGCAGCAGTCATAACACTTATTTTTGCATGGAATCTCGGGTGCGCCGGCATATACCTCTGCCGTTTTTTCATCCACGGCTTCCATAAGCCCTTTATAGCGCTCTAAGATTTGTTCTTTCATACCTTCAACATGACATAAAACTTCAAATACTTCCCCTCCGGAAACTGCACATTAAACGGATGATCAATAGGCTGATGGCGAATTTCCAGTGCCTTCAGCGTGCAGCCACTGCGTGATGCGGCCATCGCCAGAGTTTTTTGGAACATCTCATCGGTAACATGCGCAGAACAGGAACTGGAAACCAAAATTCCACCTTTGGGTAAAAGTCCCAGCGCGCGTTCGTTAATAAAAAGGTATCCACTCAACCCTTTTTTTAAACTTTTTTGATTTTTTACAAAAGCCGGCGGATCTAAAATAATCACATCAAACTTTTCCTTATTTTTTGCAAAATTTTCAAGGACATGAAAAACATCTTCGGCCAAAAATTGATGATTTTTAAGTGGCAACTGGTTGAGCTCAAAGTTGCGTTTTGCTGTTTCTAGAGCCTGTTTTGAGACATCCACACTCACGGTTTCAGTAGCGCCGGCAAGAGCGGAGTAAAGAGAAAATCCTGCGGTGTAGGAAAAACAGTTAAGTACCCGTTTGCCCGTCACATACTTTTGCAAAGCCTTGCGATTTTCCCGCTGATCCAAAAATAAACCCGTCTTTTGGCCCTCCACCACATTCACGAGCAGGGGAATTCCATTCTCTAAAATTTGAATCTCGCCGGTGATTTTTTTGCCAAACAAGTGTTGCACGGGCATGTCTTTGAGTCCTTCTTGCTGACGCACGCCCACATCGCTCCTCTCAAAAATCGTCTCGGGCTTAAAAACGGACTGCATGGCGGTAACCACTTCTTGGCGCAGCATTTCCATTCCAAAAGTATGAATTTGAATCACCAGAACTTGATTATATTTATCAATAATCAAGCCAGGTAAGCCATCACTCTCGCCAAAAACCATGCGAAAAGCATTGGTGTCACGCGTATTAATAAATCGCTCACGCACCGCTAAAAGCTCACGAAACTTTTTCTCAAAAAAAGCGGCGTTGATTTCTTCTTTTTGATCGCGCGTCAAAATCCGAAAGGCAATTTGAGAATTGGAATTATAGTATCCTCGCGCGAAAAATTTTTTACCATCATGGCTATACACATCAGCAATGGCACCATCCTTGACTCCTGACTCCTTATTCCTGATTCTCTCGTCCAGACCCATAGAAAAAATCCACGGGTGTCCGTGCCCCAGGATATGTTCTTTGCCGGCTCTAAGGAGGATTTTTGGATAATTCACTGCTCCACTATAACATTTTCAACTTCTCCTAAACGATTGGCGATATTTTCGAAAACATTTTTTCCATGAAGCAGAGCGAGCCGCAAGCGGCGAGCGTCCCCTAGCTAAGGCGCTGTGCCGCATCAAGCGGATGCGGCCTGAAAGCTGCCGAAGGCGGCTGAAAGGGGGCTGCGCTCAATGTTTGATGGAAATATTGCCAATTGTTTTATACCTCCATCTCATCTGGCAGGTTTTCATGCACGGTCTCCTCGCTAATGAGGCCCTGCTCGGCTAACTGAGTCAGGCAGCGTTTCATCGTCTGCATGCCTTCGTTAATACCTGTTTCCATGTTAGAGCCGATTTGATAGGTCTTGCTTTTACGGATCATGTTGGCAATGGCATGATTGTTAAACAAGATTTCATAGGCACCCACGCGGCCTGTGCCATCCCTGCGCGGTAGCAAGTTTTGCCAAACAATGCATCGCAAACTCTCTGAAAACTGCACGCGAATTTGATTTTGCTGCTCCGGTGGGAAACCATCAATAATGCGATCCACCGCTTTAGCCGCACCGCTGGTATGGAGTGTGGCAAGAACCAAATGTCCCGTTTCTGCTGCGGTAATGGCCAGCGCCATCGTCTCCAAATCTCGCATTTCACCAATCAAAATGACGTCTGGATCTTCACGCAAACTGGCTCGCAGCGCGCGAGAAAAAGACTCGGCATGGTAGCCCACTTCACGCTGGTCCACCACCGATAACTTATTTTCGTGAACAAATTCAATAGGGTCTTCAATGGTAATGATATGTTGTTTTTGATTGAGATTGATCTCATGCACTAAGGCGGCCAGAGTGGTTGATTTACCCGATCCCGTTGGGCCGGTAACCAATACCAAGCCGTTGGGAAACTTGGGAATTTTTTTGAGCTGAGCAGGAAGATTTAACTCATCCATTGTTAAAATATGAGAAGGAATGAGCCGAAAGACCGCGGCCATGCCTTTACGCTGAAAAAAAGCATTGGCACGAAAACGCGCAATTTCTGTAATCTCAATGCCGTAATCAATATCCAGTTTTTCCATCACCACTTTTTGCTGAGCCTCGGTCATGGTTTCCAAAATGTATTCCTTGGCCACTTCTGCCGTAATCACCGGATGCTCTTCAACAATGGTAAGATTTCCATGAATGCGCAAAATCGGCTTGGTGCCGGTGGTGATGTACAAATCCGAGGCTTTGTATTCGACAGCTGTCCTAAATAATTTATCTAATTTCATCTAGCAATTCTACCATATAATCTACCATCTGTAAACAACCATAGTTGACGTAAATAAAAATAAGGCGTAAAATAAACAATGTAAAAACAAAATATTATTTAACACCAAAATACATATGGAAAAACGTAACTCTCGGCATCGCCGAGTTCAGGCGAGTGCCGTGGCAGGCGGCCACGGCCGAAAAATCCTCTCAGTCTTGGGCATTACCATTTTGAGCATTGGGCTCTATTTTGCGTATAAATCGGCAACATTCGCCCAAACCACAGCAACTCCGGCACCGGCCGATAACTGCGTAAACTCCGATTACAATGGCTATTTTAACCCAACCGGATGTCATAAAAAGAAAGTTTTTTACCCATCACCAAGCGGCTACCAAACCGCTAATTGCGGTAACGCACCATGGTGCTCATGGCGAGTGCACTGCCCTTCCGGCAGTTCGCCACAATCTCACAGCCGCGCGCATTTTTCCACAAGTCCAAGCAGCGATGGTCTCTATGATGGAAGTCCAGGCGGAGGAGGCCATTTCTATTGTAAAGACGCCAACGGGAACGAACTCGATCCGCTTTTAGGCGATTCTGATTCTACGCCTTATCATCTTCACGCCACGGCGGGTTTGATTAAAGTCCAGGTGGTAGACACCAATCAAGCTTATTATTTTGGACACAATGGACTCGGCTGGGTGGAGTGTTCCGGTGGTGTTACGGGTCCATATCCTCAAGAAGGAGCCCTCAACATCAGCACCTCCAACTTCCCCAATCATTTCCACTGTAAAAATGCGAATCAAAATTTGACTGACAGCGATATCAATAATGATAATCCGGAAGCAGCGCCAACAAGCGTTGCAACACAGCCGTCAAATGATCTTGTGGGTTGGAGTTTTGCCAGTACGGCCGATTTCACCACCGTGGCAAAGGATCAGTTTGTGGATAAAGCCCTTGGGCAAACTACGCCGCTAGGAACCGTACGTTGTGTATCAACCGCATCGGATAAAATTTATTTTTCAACCACCAGCACATGTCCGGCGGCAAGCCAGTTCCCCGTGCGATCTTGCTCGAGTTTGACTTTGACGCTCTCTGGAAATAAAACGAGTTATACCGGTAGTGAGATGGTGAACTACACCTACACATGTTCTCCCGCTGGTACGCGCGCGCAGTCGGTGACGGTACAAGTTGTGAAGCCGGATGGAACTGCAACCACCTATGTTAACGGTACCAATATAGACACGGCTTCAATGGGTTTTTCAGTTTCCAATTTGTCTGCCGGAAATTATACTCTGCGGGCTTGTCTCAATAGCGAAACATGCGCGGCAGGATCAGTTTATTCGGTGCCTTTTACGGTGACGGCAGCGACAACGACAACAACTACCACTACCACAACGACCGCGGGAACTTCTACCAATACCACTTCCAATTGGGTAAAACACCGATGGACGTTTTCTGATGGAACCGATGAGTCGTGGATTTTAAACAGAACCGATCGCGAGTATTTGGATTATGTGGCTGGGGTGGATGCGCAATGTTCCAGGATCGCAAAAAGCCGCTTTTCTTGGAAGCCCGGGCCGGGAGATGACAGCGCCGCAAACTGGAGAAATTTTGGAATTGCAGAATGTTCCGGAACCACCACGACGGTTGATACCACCACACCTCCTAATACATCATGCGGTAACGGTGAAAAATGCGCCAAGGGTTCCAACTGTCAAAATGGAATGACCTGCTACTACCAAGACGCGCAAATTACCTGTGCAGCTTGGCCTCCGCCATCAGCTGTGGCCATGCCTTCTCAAGCAAGTTGTCCGGCAGGAACATCCCAGTGCAATCCGACTGATACCAACTGCACCGCACCTGGCCAAATTGTTCCGTATGACAGTGCAAAATGGTGTAACGGCGGAATGAAATATTATTCTACGGATGGAAAAAATCTCACCTGCGTAAAGTGGGGTGATTCCGCGCCAGCAAATTATTCAAGCTGTCGTCCAGGTGACGCCACTTGTATTACAGAAAACGGCTATGGGTCATCAACCGGCTCTTGCTCCGTTGGCATGAAGTGTTATCAAAAAGCGACAGATAGTAACGCAAATAATGATGCCTATTGTACCCCTATGCCTATGCCGACTGCCACCACGATGCCTGCAGATTCTGTATCGTGCCCATCGGGATACACCCTGTGTTCACCAACGGATACTCTCTGTAAGCAAAAAGGTGAAACTTGGACGGATAATGCCAGCTACAACTGCATGAATTCGCAAAAATGTACCAACGCAACAAGCGGCGGTTCTTGCGTGGGTTGGAATGATGTATGTCCATCGGGAACTAAATATTGCTCTGTCAATGACACGAACTGCGTCGAGCCTGAAGCCTATAAGGCACTTGGCTCCGGCAGTACTTCGTCTTACTGGTGTGGCGGCGGCGGCGGAATGCCGTATTACACTGCAACACAGGTCTATTGTCCGGCAAAAAAAGCTGGAAGTTCCATGATGGCTGGTATGCGAACGGCCGCTGAAATTCTAGAAATTCTTACCAAGTTAGGTCCTGGATGGGGGCTTTGCCGACCGGGAGATACCAACTGTATTGAACCCGGCAAAACAGGATCATCTACAGGCTGGTGCGCTTGGTATCCGCCAAATCAATACATGCCTCCTATGACTTCTTCTGGGACGTCTAGAACATGCCCGGCGCTTGATGCCACCAGTCCTGAGAAGAAAATTTGCATTGCCATCACTCCCGTGCAGTGTCCGGCAGGCCAGATTCAGAAATCCGGCACGGATGCCAACGGCTGTGCCACGAGTTTCTGCGCCAATGCTCCAGAATTCCGCGAGTGCGGTGTGGGTGAAATACCAGGCCAGAATAACTCCTGCATGATGCCGATGTACCGCTGGAACATTGCCGCCAAGTCATTTGAAAAATGTGACCGCAGCAACGTGCAGCCGTATACAAGTATGTATATGAGCGTAAAGGATAATCCTAAAGCGCAATATACAAGCTGCGAATCCTTTAACTATGAAATTGAAAAAGAATGGAGAACCGAACGCTTCTTAGCTCATTCACCGCAAGTGGATGGCGAGTGGTACATGCCGCCGTGGGATGCCGCATCCAAGCAGTTGCAGTATGATATTGAAACCGACCAGTTTGGCGAATGTAAGGCAAAAACGCAGTTCCCTTATGTTGCGACGAAGCCAGGCGTGCCGATGTCTTTTATGGCGCCGTGTATGCCGATTCCGGAAGCGGATAAAGGATGGCTCCTTAAAAAGTCGCGTGCAGAATACAGGATGTATCAGCTCTATAGCAATAAAACGACAAACCCGACTGTGCCTCCGGTAAAGCCGGGAGAACCGCCGGTTCCTCCGACACCAGTGCCTCTGCCTTTGCCACCGACACCGGTTATTCCAGTTGCGCAATGCAAGTCGTATGTGACGGGTTTGCGCCAGAACGTAGGCAACGACAAGCTGTTTTGGAAGAACGTCCGCGTGCAACTTTCCCAAGTTCCACAAAATTATCCAGATCTCAAGACGGTTTCCAAGTTATTGGATGATTCCAAAAATGTCATCGTAGAAATTGAGAATCTTGTGCGCCTTGGAAAGTGTGATAGTGACACGCTTGCTGCGATCCAAACTAAAACCAACAGCCTCCACAGCGATCTTTTCGCGGAAATTTCCAGCTACTTGCCGGACGTCCAAGATTTTGTGCAGTACGAACAGTGCCGATCTGATTTAAGTTCCCGTGCGGAGTCATTAAAAAAACTGGTGAAAGCTGCCGGTGACGGCGAATCGCAAAAAGTAGCAAGTGATTTAAAGACTTCAATTGACGGAAAGGTTAAGGAATTTGAAGGGCGCCAGGCCAAAGGGGATTACGAGGTGACGTTTGAATGCCGCGAATTCATGAGGGAGATTGAGCCTCAAATCAACCCGATTCTTTTGCAAGGAGATAAAGAATTAAGCCGCATTGTGGATGATGTGGTGAGCCAAAAACTTGAACCGGTTTTGGCGGAACTCACTAAGCAGTTGGAGGAGCGCGGCAAAAAAATTGATGATCTCTTGATACAGGTGGCTCAGCTCCATAAATCCATTGAAGCCATCAGCAATACGGCTTCGCAGATTTCCGAAAAAATTGCCGTGAGTTACAGCGCTCTTTCACGCATTGACGAAAAATTCCAGGAACAAAAAACGCAGATACAAGCGGCCAAGGATCAACTTATCCCGCTCATTGAAAAAGCGACATCAGCCATGAAAGTTAATGCTTGCGTGCGCGTAGCCGACCGTGAACATTTTATTGCGGAACTGGGTAATGTGGCCACAGTTAACTGGGTTGGCGTTCGTGCGGATGAAATTGAAAAACGCTTGAATCTCTTTATCGCTTCTTGTAATGCCAAGCAGGTAAACCCTGAGGACGTCACCGCTTTTGCAAAAAGTGCCGATGAACTGGCGGTGCAAAATCAACAGGATTCTTATAAACAAGGCATGACGCCGTTTGCCGATGTGCCAACGCACGAGTGGTATTACGGTGCCATGGTGGCGGCCAACAAAGTGGGAGCTATGACGCAGGGACGTCCGGGAGAAAATGTCTTGAGGCAGGATGCGCTTCTTATGATGCTCCGCGCCGTAGGTGAAAAAGATACTGATATTACCGGCACATGCGCCTTAAAAGCTCCAAGCGCTACGAGAGTTTCTTCATACGCCATTTGCGCCGTGAACCTAGCGTATACAAAAGGGCTGGATGTAAGCGGACCTTTGGATAGGACGGTAAGCCGCGTGGAAGTGGCTAAGTGGCTTGCGCAATTGGCCAATCTCTCAGCTGGTGCCAATGCCGCCAGCCTGGATTCTTATAGTGATCTTAGAGGACTCGATGCAGAAGAACAAAGTGCCGTGCAAGCCGTGGTGGACAACCAAATCATGGTTGGAAATGTAAGCTCTGGAAGTAAGTCAACCTTTATTCCTCAGGCTCCACTGACGCGCGCCGCACTGGCCGTTATACTGGAGAAACTGCTGGCGGTGTCGCCAACAAGTTCGTCTCCAAAATAGCCATCGTCTCTTTTTGAGAAGTAACCGTCACGAGCTTACAGCGAAGTTCTGACGCATGGGGAATCCCTCGAATGTACCAAGCTAAGTGCTTGCGCATCTCGAGGATTCCCCATTTTTCGCCTTTAAACTGACAGCTTAATTCTAGGTGGCGGGCAATGGTAGGTAATTTTTCTAAAAGGGTTGGTGCTTGATATGGCTTCCCGGCAAACGCCGCAAGAATTTCGCAAAATATCCACGGATTGCCAAACGTTCCGCGGCCCACCATGAGACCATCAAGGTTTTTAAGTTTCGAAGCGGCGTCTTTTCCATTTTTAATGTCGCCGTTCCCAATCACCGGAATTTTTAGGATTTTTTTGAGTTCGTACATTGGCGTCCAGTCTGCCAAACCAGAGTACATCTGCTTGCTGGTTCTTCCATGAATAGTGATGAGCTTGGCGCCGGCGCGTTCCATGCTCTCCGCAAAAGAAAAAAAATAATCTGGATCATAACAGCTGGTGCCAATGCGCATTTTGATGGAGACGGGAAGGTGCGTGCCTTCTACGGTAGCGCGGACAATCTCTTCCGAAAGCGAAGGATTTTTAAGCAGCGCCGAGCCATGATCGCTACTCACAATTTTTTTGGCGGGGCAGCCCATGTTTATATCAATGGCATCCACACCAAGCTTGGTGAGTACCGCTGCTGCTTTTCGGAAATTTTCCGGCTTGCGTCCAAAAATCTGCGCCACAATGGGTCGTTCCTTATTCGGATCAAAACTTACCTGCCGCATGGTGGCCTCGTTGCCATGCAAAATTCCATCCACATTGGTAAATTCGGTAAAACAAACCACGCTGGGGCAGACTTCTTTTACCAGCTGACGATACGAGGAATCGGTATATCCCGCCATGGGCGCCAGGGCCAAAATGGGGCGGGGGATGGAGTCCCAAGAAAACATAGAAGAGGCTTTGTAAAAGCCTCCAAAGGGTAGCGGAAAAAGTAGCTCATGTCACCTGAGCTCGTCGAAGGACGCAGTTCGACATAGCTCACTGTGACATGAGAACCTGCTTTATTTTTTTACCCTGGGAACCCGTCCGCTGTTATTGTCGGTGCTCGGAACCGTGGTTGTTCCTGCAGACTCTTCCTCAAGAAGTTTTTTTTCTTCCTCTTCAAATGCTTTTTTCATTTCCTCAGCCTTTTTTTGAGCTTTACGAGCATTTTCGCTCATGACCTTTGCCAATTCTTCTACATTCGGCAGGGTAAGCTGGGCACTTACCTGGGCGGCTTGTTGTGCCAGATTTATGGTAACAAACGGAGAATATTCTTCGGGGATGAGACTTTTTACTTGGTCAAACAATGGCTGAAGTAAGCCCAAAAGCTGTTCGGCTTGCTCTGCGTCCTGAGTGGCCGCACTTATTGTGAGGCTCCCAATGGTCCCACCCGGCTCAGTTTTTAACGTACTCGAAATGGTTACCAGCTGAACTTTTTGTATGAGTGCCAGCTGAGCTAGGTCCAGTTTTCCGGTATAGGTAACATCTTGAGCCAGTGATTTTGCATCTATGCCCACTTCAAAATCTATGTCGCTATTGGCAGAAAATGCCTTCGCAAGAAGTGTATTGTCGCTCAGTTTTCCGGTGAGGGTTTCAACATTTGGCGTTGTTACGACTACCATGCCGTTTTCTTTTTCTTCAAACGTAAGCGGTTCAGCGGCAATTTCTTGTAATATGTTTTGTAAGGAACTCTTAAGATTCCCGCTACCTTTAGCGGCCATGGCGGTGGTAGAAGTCCCATTCATTACGATAACCAACTCGTCCACATTTTGGAGGTCATCCGCATTTTTCCATTTTTGATCTGCGACTAATTTCTTCGTCTGGTCATCAATTTTGGCGTGAATGACGACGTTGGCGTTTTCCCCGGGCAAAAGCGCAATAAGCTGAGAAGTAGTTTCGCTCAAATTATTTTTAGGCTCCTCCGTTGGTGCAGGAGGTGCTGGAGGATTCTCTTCAGACTTGCTACCGGAAAAATACCAATAACCGGCTCCGGCAAACCCAAGGACCAATACCAAAATAAGAATCCACTTAAGAACGCCGGATGATTTTTCCGTAGCCGCACTTACGGGCATGACTGGCGCTTTCGGTGCACTTGGCGCTGGCGTTAGATTGCTTGGGACAGGAGGCGGCGGAACGGGCGAAGGAGGTACTGGTGGTGTGTCCATAAAAATGAAGACATTAACTCACTGGATTTTCAAACTTCGGCAAAACATTGTCAATGGCACCCCATTCGCTTTCTTCCAGCGAAGGTACAATGAGCGTTACGTTGTCGCCAACTTCGGCGCGATAATACGTTACCGAAGCCAATAAAACTTTATAGGATTTAGCACTTGCCAAGACTCGATACTGGCCGTCTTCATAGACGAGCGGCCCCACTACGCGTTTGCGATCCACGGGTCCGATTTGTTTGTAAATAAAAGATCCATCATCGGAGATGGTCAGTTTTAAAACATCACCGGGCACGAGTTTAGATTTACTGGCGTAGTTGGCCGGAACCGGATACGACTTTCCGTCAGGTCCAATCATGCTCTGCCCGTCAAAAACTCCTTCAATAATCTGCCCTTCAGAAGTTGGCTTCAGCGCCACGGCTTTGTGGGTGTACTGGGCTTTAAGGTCACCCGTCCCCGCAAGTTCGCCAATAATCTGCTTCGCCGAACGAAGGTTGGATTCCGCACTATCGAGCATTTCTTTGAGGAGAGCTAATTTGTTTGAGATCGGCATACAGTATTTTGATTATTATTTAAATAATTTTGTTGCACTTATTATATCAGATTTTCTTCTTTTTCTCTAAAATCGGCCCTTTTCAAAATAGATTTTTATTCTCCAATATCAGTCTTCTTTAGGTAGTGCGTTTTCTTTAAATAGTGATCAAAAAGGGCTCGCCGCGCAATGCCGACGTTGCTAAAAATGCGGAAGGTAAACACCACGGTGGCGGCAAGGTATAGATCCAAGCCCAGCATGTCGCCAAAGAGCGTGATGCCGAGTGCCAAAACAATGTTGAAAAAGAGACCGGTGGCAAAGATCCAAGGATCATAATGATCTTTGGTGAGCTGTGCGCGAATGGCTCCAAAAAGGGCATCCACAATACCTAAAATAACCACCGCCGTGTAACGCGTAAACTCAATGGGGATTTCAAAAGGCAGAAAAAGTCCTAGAAAGATTCCCGCCAAAATGCCAATGAGAGCAAATAGCATAATTTATTTTCGCTTAAAAATAACTCTCTCATTATCGCCTCCGGCGATGCGTAAATCAATGTATTCTAAAGGTTCGCGGTAAATGTCCAATTTTGGAAGCGCGCGTTTTAATTTGGCGAGCTGTGCCTCAATGTCCGCCGTAAGATCCAGCCACACCACAAAGTTTTTTTCGGTTTTTAAATGAAGTTCGCGCTCGGTTTTTTTCCACTCACCCTCCAAAATCTTCATGCCAAAAAGATCGCGGAATTTTTGAAAAGCTTCGGTAATGGCCGTCACTTTTTCCAGGTCCATGACGATGGACTTGGGCGTGAAGGTCTGATTGGTGCGGAGCGTGAGCACCGGCAGCTCTTTTATTTCCGTGTTATCAAAAACGCTGTAGCCAATTTGGTTAAGCACCATTTTTTGAATTTTTTCGGCGTTATAAATGCGCAAATTGAGCACGGCAGGGTACTCGTCAACTTTTACCATGAGTTTATGCGGATACGACTTTGAAATACGTACGAGCAAAATTTCATTTTTAAAAGTTTGCTCAATCTCTTGAATAAGCGCCGCCGTTTTAAAAAAAATCATATTTTTGCCCTTCATGCGCTCCAAAAAAGGTGCCAAGGAACTGCCGGCAACCGCTCCGCCTTCTTTTTCTACCGTGATCTTGGTGATGGTAAAAAATGAAGAAAAAAAGATGGTGTAGGCCACGCCAAGAAAAATGCCGCCAACACATACAAACCAAAAAAGTTTTTTAAACCGCTCTAGCTGGGGAAAGTTAAAGAGCGGTCGTACTCGCTTGGGGCGCATCATGTGCGCATGAGAGACGCCTTCTTTGCGTTTGCTGAGCTGAATATGATGAAAACGCCGGCGCAGATTCACGGAGGTAAAACTTCCTGACGATTTTTTTTTACCAAAGAGCATGGGCAAAAGGACTCTTTAGGTAATGCGCCGACTTGGCGCAGATCCCTTTATTATCCTTGCAAAGATGATGACTGGAGCGATTTGAGCCACTCAACGCGACGTTCACGAGCCTTCTCTTTGTTGCGGCGTTTGCGCAACTTACTCTTAGGGCGAGTAAGGTTCATGGTGGTCATTCCGTGCTGATGGCTGGCGTGCTTGTTTGACATCCGGAGGGAGCATAGTCGTGGGTGGCGGGCATGTCAAATAGAAAAAGCGGGCTGTGTGGCATTTCCTGAAAACAGATGGCGAACTACCTTATGTTATACTTTCCGCCGTATGGAAAACGAACAACCTCTTTGGGATGTCATTGTCATTGGTACGGGGATGGCGGGCCTATCTGCTGGGATGTACTGCGGCCGCTTTAATTTAAAAACCCTCGTTATTGGTGAACTTCCGGGCGGAATTATCACCACCACGCACCTGGTGGAAAACTATCCGGGCATACCTTCTATCACCGGCGTGGATATGGGAATGGTTTTTTTGGAACACGCGCAAAAATTTGGGGCCAAGTTGGAGTTTGCTAAGGTAATTGATATAGAAAGGCTTCCGGCTGATGCGAGCGCACAGCGCGAGCGCGAGGGCGAGCGAACATCTGGCTCAGCCAGTGAGAGCGAAGGCCGAGCGTATAAATTTAAATTTTGGGTCAAAACTCCATCCAAAGAATTTTTTGGAAAAACGGTTATTATTTCCACGGGTACGGAGCATAAAAAAATCGGCGTGCCCGGTGAAAAAGAATTAAATGCCAAAGGCGTTTCCTACTGCGCTCTTTGTGATGCGGCTTTTTTTAAGCAAAAAACGGTGTGCGTGGTGGGCGGCGGTGACTCCAGCGCCATTGAAGCGCTCATTTTAAAAGATATGTGCAAGAAGGTGTACATGTTTGTTCGCAAGGATGTTCTGCGCGCCGAGCCAATTAACTATGATCGTGTGATGAAGAGTGCGAATATTGAGGTGCGATACCAAACGGAAGTGGCGGAGATTCGAGGAGAAGGGAAGGTACAATCCGTGTTATTAAAATCCGGCGAGGAGCTCCCCATGGATGGTGTCTTTGTGGCGATTGGCCATATTCCACTTTCTGCCTTGGCCGAAAAACTTGGTTGCGAGTTGGATGATCACAAGCAGATCAAAATAAATCGCCATTCAGAAACCAGTATCCCTGGCGTGTATGCCGCCGGCGACGTGTGCGATTCACCCTTTAAACAAGCCATAACCGGAGCATCCGAAGCCGTCGTGGCCAGTTATTTTGCCTATCAATATTTGCAGAAAGAAGAGGTGAGACCTTAATAAAAGTTAGTGGTATAATTAAGTACGAAACTTATTATATGAAGAAGAATACTGTTAATTTTACATTTCTTTTTAAGCAATATCCGGGGCAGTGGGTTGCTCTTTCAGATAATGAAAAAACGGTTTTTGCTTCAGGGAAGACTGCCAAGCAAGCCTTAAGTGCCAGCAAAAAAAAAGGACATAAAACTCCGATTCTCTATCGTGTTCCTTCTAAAATATCACTTTCGATCAGTTTTTCTACATGAAGTTTTCGTATAAAGCGATTGAATTGCCGCCGGGCGAGAGAAAAGAATTTTTATTGAAGCCGATAATACCGATCTGGCTCTTTTATAATAAATCCTTTATTCGCTTGGAGGCTCTCATTGATTCTGGCGCCGACTTTACCGTGTTCCACTCAGAAGTAGCACAGGCCTTGAATCTGCATTGGAAAAAAGGAATCCCTCACATCTTTTATGGGATTACAGGTTCAAAAGGAACGGTGTATTTTCATTCTCTCAGCCTTAAAATAGGAAAATGGACAAAGAAGATATCTTGTGGATTTTCGGATGATTTATCTGAAGAAAGTTATGGAATTTTAGGCGAAGAAGGATTTTTTGAAAACTTCAAAATTGCTTTTAATTTTGAGTCAGAAACAATAGGAATTACGCAATGATCTCCGGCGGTGTGTGTGCTTCACCTTCCAGGAGGAGGCGGTGGTGGCGGCGTTGCTGCCGCATTCACCGTGATATTTCCACTGCCAACATTTTGGCCACCTGCAACAAATCGGTAGGTATACAAGCCGGAAAGATGTTTTTCAGAGGTTCCTTAACTTTTCACGGGGCTGACACCGTAATATTTCCGCTACCCACATTTATTCCGCCCAAAGTGAGTCGGTATGTATATGCCCCAGGAGCCACTATGTTACCGCTGTTGTATCTTCCATTCCAAATAATATGATAGGTTCCTGGCTCCACAGGAGTGTTAGCAACCACGAGGGGACTCACGAGTGATGATGATCGATCGTATATTGAGAGAGAAAGTCCATTGAGCCGTCGAGTTACTTGATACGTAATGGTGGCAGCTTGTCCGGCATAAGGGTTTATAGTAGAAGGAAATACGCTGTAGTTCATGACTGGTGGTGTGGCCCGCTGAATATCACCTTGCGGATTTTGTGCGGGAAGTTGCACTGGAATTTTAGGTAAACCCGGGAAAGCACCTCTTTGCATTTTGGCGTTGCCAAAATAAACAGCGGCGCCAACAACCACTACGGCGAGGAGAATACCCAAATACGTGAAGAGTTTTTTATTTTTTACCATAGTATTTATTTTAAATGATACTGTGTATATTTTACTATAAAAACCTACCTGAAGTCAAATTTTCCTATCCTCATATGCCTTATATTTTTGATATGCCTCGTTGCGTTCAATCTTCTTTTTGAGGGTGAGGTCCACGCTGGCCGGGCGAGTAGTGCGCTCCACGGAAAGCAGTCTGGCGATGTCGTCATCGGCGATAAATCCTTTTTGACGCAAAACGTAAACGATGGATTTATTGGTGGCCAGAGCCTCTTTTACCAATTCTGCGGTGACTTGATATCCCAAATAAGGGGAGAGCGCCGTGGCGGTAACAAGGCTTCCTTCAAAAAGTCCTTTGATCTGTTTTTCGTTCACCACTATGCCTTCCAAGCAGTCGCGGCGGAACATCTCGCAGGTGTTGGTGAGAAGTGAAAGTGCTCCCAGAAGATGTTTGAGAATCAGCGGCGTCATCACATTGAGCTCTAACTGGCCTGCTTGGGCGCCAAGGGCAACGGCATAATCGCTGGCCATAACATCATAAGCGGCCATATGCACGGCTTCTGCTACAGAAGGATTTACCTTGCCGGGCATAATGGAAGAGCCGGGTTCAACTTCTGGCAACGTGATCTCGGCAATGCCGGCAAGCGGACCCATATTAAGGAGCTTGAGGTCGTTGGCAATTTTTACCAAGTCCACGGCAAGCATGCGGAGCCCGCCAGAAAGGGCCACGAACACGTTCATGCTTGAGGTGGTTTCGCATAAATCTTCAGCCGATGTAAGCGGAAGGCGCGTGAGTTTGGCTAGTTTGGCGGCAACCTTTTTTTGGAAGTAGGGATGTGTGGTGATGCCGGTGCCAAGCGCGGTGCCTCCAAGGCCGATTTCTAAAAGCTCGCGCGAGGCCTGCGCAATGCGCTTTTTGGACTTCTCTAGCATGGTGGCGTACGCGCGGAACTCTTGGCCCAGAGTCATCGGCACGGCATCTTCTAAGTGCGTGCGTCCCACCTTAATAACATTCGCATGTTTTTGAGAAAAAGTGCGTAAGGTTCGCGTCATTTTATCTAAGGCATCCAGTAGTGGAGAGAGCAAAAACAGCGCCGCAATGCGGATGGCCGTTGGCGTCACATCATTGGACGACTGGCTCAAGTTCACATGATTATTAGGATGCACCGGATCGTAACTGCCCAAATCTTTCCCAAGAATTTCGTTGGCGCGGTTGGCAATGACCTCGTTGGCGTTCATATTATAAGGAGTCCCGGCACCGGCCTGTATGGGATCAATAGGGAACTCTTCATCAAACTTTCCGCCAGAAAATTCTTGAGCCGCCTGCGTGATTGCCTTAAAAACTTTTTTATCCAAGAGCCCCAGCCCAAAATTCACCTCGGCACACGCCT
>JBBTWV010000052.1:0-20648 GCA_038062615.1 Patescibacteria group bacterium
CAAACTACATCCAATCACTTCAGACAAGCTGTCTTAAGAAAGGGGTACTTGCCAAAATGATAAAATTCCAAATCTGAGTTGTGAAAAATGCGGTTATCAGTATACCAACTATGAGATTTTTGAGTAAATCCCAATCAAATTGTTTTTTTACAATAATAGTTGGTAGAATCACTCTCCCGTTTTTAATCATTTGATCACGGTCGAATTCTAATAAAATTCTCCCATTATCATTAGTAATTTTTCTAGGATATGGTGAGGAGTTTAGAAATGATGAGTTATACCAAAATGAATCAGGAAGCTTTATTGTAAGATGAGCTTCTTTAAAGAAATTATTATTCACTATGTGTTTATGTATATCAGTATTCAATATATAAATTCCGCTTGTATTACTTACAAATACATCATCTTTGCCCTTGCAAATTAAAAGAAAATAATAGGTTTGACCAGGCGATTTTAATGTCTTTTGTGGCGGGAATTTTACAGTCCAACCTTTTTCATTGGGTGGAGATGGGGGAAATCGGTCACAGGTCTCGGCCGTTCTTCTTGACTGCCGCTTTATTATATAGGAAAACGTCGTTCATCTCTGAAATAAGCCATTCGCTTCCATGTCCGTGAGCGCTCATGGCTTATTTCAGGATTCACTCGTTTTCTCTGGTGGAGATGGGGGGAATCGAACCCCCGTCCAAGGATAAAGAACGGTGCCGTGTACCATCGTAGGGCGTTTTAGGTTTTCGTCTTGGCGAATAGAAAACGTACAAAAAACTCGCCGAGCTTAAGCCGAAGGTTTAAGTTCCCCCGCTGGCAACGGGTTCACCGAGCCTCATGAATTACGCCTCGATTCCTTATGAGACATGGGGAACCGAGACGTTCTCCGATAAAAATCAGAGAAGAAAAGTTAGGCATAAGCAGGGACCAAAGTCGCAGAAGCGGCTTCGTCTTCACGTGCGAATGCAAGACTTAATTGCTTAGCAATTATTTTGCGCTAACGGATATGCCGGGGGACAGCGCGACCCCGTGATGGCGGAAACCGAACTTTCAAAGATCCCTGTCAAAAACCATGCATCCCCAATGCCGAGCCGTCGAGGCGAGGCTAGTAAATTAATGCGCCCAAAGGTGCAACCTTATGTATTATACCAAAAAATAATGGCTTCCAAAAGCCCCAAAGTGCCAACGGCTCTAAGCGAAAATCATGCCGATTCCATACGAACCGCCGGCCGCCAGTGCGCCAATCAATAATGTTTCCATTGCGCTCACAAAAATATTTTTCCCCGTGAAGCGCGTTTTATACGCACCGGCAAAAAGAAGCCCGCTCACAGAGAGAACAGCGCAAAGAAGAAATGACGAAGTGGGGAAAAAGTAGGGAACCGTAGGAATGAGTGAGCCTGCCAAAAAAGCCGTAGACATCACCATCCCATTAATACCCGGCTCCGGCGGTTTTTGCGCAAATCCAAGTTCCTCCGTCATCATGGTATCCAGCCAAACCTTGGGATCGCTCGTAATTTTATCCACCACATCGTCTAACAATTTTCCGCTAAACCCTTTAGCGGAATAAATGTCCCGAATTTCTTGCCGTTCAAGTTCCGGCACATGTTCCATTTCGTAAATTTCGCGTTTTTTTTCACGCTGGTACAGCTCCTTTTCGGACTTACTGCCAAGGTAGGTTCCAAGCCCCATAGAAAAAGCACCGGGAAAAACTACGGCTAATGCAGCCAAAAGTATGGTCTGACGGCCCACCATGCCGCCGGTAAGCCCCGCAATAACCGCGAAAGTTGAAACCACGCCATCGTTAAATCCAAAAACCGCTTCCTTTAAAAACCCGCTAATTTTTACGTGAGCCTCAGGATGAAGCGGCTTCGTGTTCATGCGCTCCAATTCTAATCTTCTCATCTCCTTCAAGCAAATGGCCCGGAAGAGAAAATCCCGCTGCCTTTTTGTGTCCGCCTCCACCAAATATTCCCGCCAAGCGCGAAAGATCCATGTGCTCGGTGCGCGTCCTAAAAGACCCCTTTAAAGTTCCCGCACGATCTTCATAAAGGAGACAGCAAAACTCGCCCTCAGGAATAGAATTCAAATAATCAATGGCACCGGTGGTGTCATCGGGCTTGGCCTCAGCCGCTTCAAAATCTGCCTTTTTCACAACAGAAACCGTCATTTTTTTGGAATTAACGTGTGCACCTTCCAAAATTTTCCCATAAATTTTGAGCTGAGGAACCGGCATAGTGTGGAACTGCCGCCGCGCAATGGTTTTAAAATCCGCGCCCTTCCAGACTAATTGTGATGCTGTTTCTAAAACCTCCGGCGAGGTGTTGGAGTGCATAAACGAGCCTGTGTCGTAGTACAAGCCGTGCAGCAAACAGGTGGCAATGTGCCGGTTAATGGTGAGTCCGCAAAATTTCATAAATCCATAGACGATTTGGCAAGCCGCTGCAGAATCGGGATCCACGATATTAATAGCGCCAAAAAAATCATTGCTGGCATGATGATCAATATTGATGACCGGCGGTGTGCCGCTAAAAAGTTCCGGCTTTTTTTCATGGAACTTCACCATGCTTTTGGCGCCGCAGTCCACCGTTACAATAAGATCCGCCCAGTATTGGTCAAAATCTTGTACGTACTCTTTAAACTCCGGCAAAAAATCGGCGCTTGCGGGTGGAGCATCTACGCAGGCAGAAATAACCTCTTTATTCCACTGGTATTTAAGCGCATGCCTCAGGGCTAAATTGGCCCCCACGGTATCTCCATCCGGCCCGCGGTGAGAAATAATAATAATTTTTTGAGCTTTTTGCAGGAGCTCTTTGGCCGGTGCGTAAAAAATTTCGCTGTTCGACATAAGAAAAAATTATAAGCTAAAAAAACCAAACATTCATCCTTTTGGACTTGCAAGATCGGTGGAGGGGCGTGCGATTAACTAAATGATTTTCCGCAAGCGCAGGCACGCGTAGCGTTGGGGTTGTTTACTTTAAGACCCGTGGCCTCCAACGAGCTAATGAACTCAATGGTGCTGCCGTCAATGAGTCCGAGTGATTCGTCGGAGAGGAAAATTTTCTGCCCGTGTACATCAAAAGTTTTTTCGCCATCAGCGGCTTTTTCTTGGAATCCCATGAAATATTTGTAGCCCGCACAGCCGCCTGGAACGACTTCAATTTTAAGACCCCAGCTTTCTTGGCCTTCTTTTTTAAGCAATGACTTTACATAATCGCTGGCTTCTTTGGTCATCTGCAAGCCGTTTTTGGCTTTTACCGGTTTCGTATTGATCGGCGTTACGGCGCCACCATCTCCGCAGCAAGACATAGGAAAATATTAAAAATTAATCATTCACCAAAAGCAGCTGAATATCCTCATCCGGAAACTCCTCATTAATAGCATTTTGCACGCCATATTGGAGCGTCATACTGGAGGCCATGCAGCCAACGCAGGCACCGTGAAGTTTTACCTTGAGGACTTTTTCCGGCGTCAGTTCCACAAGTTCAATCTCGCCGCCATCCATCTGTATAAAAGGACGGATCTTATCGTCTATGCACTTTTGGAGACGATCAAAAAGTGATAAAGGAGTTGTTGGGGTAGCAGTCATACGCATGGATTATAGCAGAAAACGGCTTCTTGAAAAGGCTAAGGGCGGCCATTTTTCGGAGTTGAGTTTTAAACCCTTTACCCTGTACCCTATACCCGCTGCATGAAATACTTCCTTTTTCTTCTGATATTAGCGGTTGAAGCTTTTGCCCTCGCCAATCGTGGCGGCGGACCACTCCTGGCCCATCTTTTTCTTACCGGCATGACGTTTGGTTCTCTTTTATTATGTTTTATTTTGCGTGTGCCGTTTCGCTTTCGTTTTGGTTTGACGGAGGTGAGTTATATTATCTTCCTGGCTCTTTTTGGCGTCTCGATTATTACTGGCCTCACCCCCGATTTTGGGCTTAACGAACTGCTTTTATTTGCCAATGGTGGACTCCTCTTATTCCTTTTTTCCGGCCTAGAATTTACTCGGCGCCAGCTTCACTGGTTTTCTGTCGGGCTCATCTCGCTCGCCCTTGCCGATACACTCATCGGATTTTTTATTTACACCCAGACGCCTTTCCCGCGCTTTGCCGGTACCTTTATAGATCTCGCCGCGCCGTATACTTCATTTGGGAATGATTTTGCCAACTTCTTACTGCTCATCCTGCCCATTTCTGCGTGGCAATTTTTCAAGCGGCACGAGCGCCGCACCACCACTTTGCTGAGCGGTTTAACATTCGCCATCCTTCTAAGCGGATTTTTGCTGAGCTTCTCTCGCGGGGTTTGGCTCAGCGCTTTCACGGTATTGTTGCTCGTCGTAATTTGGGCCGTCATCAAAAAAAACTCAAAGGATTTTTTATGGAAAATATTTGCGATGCGGCTTTTGGGTGTACTGCTCGTAACAGTTCTTCTCGTCTCATCACTCCAGTCGCTACGCGCACAGGAATTCCAAACCAATTCGTTTTTTAAAAAAGTAACGATGAGCGCTGATGAAGGTAGCGCATCGGCGTCGGAGCGCATTCAGTTTTGGAAAGGTGCGGTGAAAATTATGGGCGATCATCCATTTTTGGGCGCCGGCGTGTTGAGTTTTAAATATTTATATCCGCGCTATCAAGAAAGGTTCGGCGTGAACTGGGATCATCCACACAATCTTTTTTTGAAGATCGGAGTGGAGAATGGCACTCCATCTGCGGTTGTCTTTGTTCTCTTTTTGATTGGCGCTGCCATCGTTCTTCTTGGCTTCTTTTGGCGGAATCCTTGGCATCCGGTTTTATTTTTCGTATTGGGATCCCTTGGAGCATTTGGCCACAACCTTGTGGATTACAACTTCATTGTTGCCAACTTTACGCTCTTCATGGTTTTTATCGGATTTGGTTTGTCGTTTGCACGACAAGAGAAATCGTCAAAAATTTCTTGGCTACCTTTAAGTATTTTAACCATCATAAGCTTTTGCTTTTTGATGCTTGGGTTCCACGAAGCCTTCTATAATATTCCTTTTAAGCGCGGCCGCGCTGAGCTTGCCAATAAAGAGTACCAACGTGCCGCCGAGCTCCTGGAAAAATCTCAAAAACTTTTCTTTGACCGCGATCTTGCCACCTATCTCTCGCGTGCGTACCTGGCTCAGTATGAAAAAACGAAAGATCCACTGTGGCGTAATAAGGGGCGCGACATGCTTTTGGTACAGGCGCCAAAAAGTGTTGATGCCGAGCTTTCGTCTCGTCTGGGTGATATTTACTTAGAAGATAAAGCTTATTTGCAGGCAGAAGAGCAGTATGAGAAAGCCCTGGAACTCGATCCCCAAAATAATTTTAAATATTATTTTGATGTCCTTTCTCTTCAGCAGTTGTTGCGCAAACCACTGGACGCGGCGTTGCGAGAAAAAATTCTCGCCCTCCTTGCCGAATATAAAACAGCGCTTCGTGAAAATCGGCACGTGACCATCATTACTAAAAATCCGCTCTATGCTTCTAAGCTCTACGAGTTTTTAAAGATGCCAAAAGAACAAAAAGAAATTGATGCGATTTGGTTTGAAGAGCTTTTGAAGTTTGCCGCTCTGTACGGTCCTATTCCTACCCCATGAAGCTGCTCATCGCCACGCAAAATCCAGGAAAATTTGCCGAGATTTCGGAGGTTTTAAAATCCGTTTCGGATCTTCAGCTTTTTTCTTTGGTCGAGCTTAAATTACATGATGAAGTGGAAGAACATGGCGAAACCCACGAAGCCAACGCCATGTTAAAGGCGCAGTATTTTTTCAAAAAAACGGGTCTCCCTACTTTGGGCGAGGATTCTGGCATTGAGGTGGATGCTTTCCCGGGAGAATTAGGAGTGCAGACTCGTCGCTGGGAAGGGCTTGCAAAAGCCACCGATGAGCAGTGGGTAAAATATTTTTTGGAGAAGATGGAAACATTTCTGCCATCAAGGCGCGGTGCTAAATTTATTTGCTATGCGGCTATTATTTTAGATGAAAAAAGTTTTGGAAATCCTTTTATTTTCTCCGGCGAGACGCGCGGCGTTATTACCGAAAAACTTGAGGCGCCGCTTAAAGCGGGAATTCCTATTTCATCTTGTTTTCGTCCGGATGGCTTTGAAAAAGTTTACGCGGCGCTCACCGTTAATGAGAAAAATCGCGTGAGCCATCGAGGCAAAGCCATGGCAAGCGTACGGGATTTTTTAGCACAAAAAAGTATAATGGAAAAAATCGGGGTGTAGCGCAGTGGCTAGCGCGCTCCGTTCGGGACGGAGAGGTCCCGGGTTCAAATCCCGGCACCCCGACCAGAGAGAACAAGCTTTTGCCTTGATCAACCTGTGAACGCTCCCTGTCATGGAAGTGAGCAGGTTGAGCAAGGCAAAAGCGCAGTTCTCCTTATCAATCAAGCGCCATAGCGCAAGCTTATGGCTTTGTTACACAGATGAGCGCAGTGTTCCTATGAAAAGGCGGACGGAGAACCTACTTCAGCACCACCCCCATCACCGCATGTCGAAGCTCTCGCAATACCATGTTTATTTCACGTATCACTTGGCCAGTCTCATCGTCAGTAAAAGTTGAGCCAATGCGTTCATCTCGACCGGCATCTTCGCGGCGAATCCTGGCGAGTTCTTCCATGAGGTCGCGTATGCCGTTTACTTCCCCCTTATCAACTTTGCTGAGATGCTCAAGCAGGGTATTCCGCCGCGCCACCATCATGCGCAGGATATTTTTTGCAACGGGATCGGCAAGCGCTTCGATGTGGGCTTCAATGCCGTGGCCCTCATCTTCATGCCGCCATCTTTGTAGGGCATCAATGCTTGATTGAATACTGGATGGAAGGCTCCCTGTGGAGTTCCCAATACTATCAACCACACACTGCCTGGCGTGGGTGGCAATATGCCAAAGTAGCCATGCCGGTCCATTTTTTTCAGCGGGTTCTTTTGTTAAAAGCTTGTCTTGGCTTACGGCTAGCGTAAGCGCCGCCTGCCTGGCAATCTCACTCAATTTTCGATACATGACATCGTGCAAATGATCACCAAGGATGGGGATTCTCAAAACACTATTAGTAAGCTTGCGCAGTTCCATATCTTTTAATAAGCAAAACCGCACCCGATATAATCATGATCTTTTGCGGGATCATCAGCGATGATAAATTTTACTTTGCAGGGTTCTAACGGGACGGTGATAATAGAAAAACACGCTCCCGATGGTGAATGCGATCGCGTGAGTTGCTCATATGCAAGCCGTCCGGTGAAGAGGTCAGGATGCCCTAAAAATATAGCTAAAAGATCGTAGAGTCTTTCTGTAAGAGAGGGGAAGTGTTTTTTGGTGAACTGCATATTCATAACGGTGGCCATTCCCTGAGGATTCCCCTCAGCTATTTGTTGTTGAACTTTACTCCAGTCCTGGGCCAAGAGTTCATTTCCAAGGGAATTCGGGAGAAGCTTCATCCGAGCCAGCATATCTGCCGACTGTAAGACTTTGTGGAGCCAGGGTTGGCCGCAAGTAAGGGATAAAGCAGCGCTGTCCGTTAATCTCCATCCGGGTGTGATTCTTTCGTCAAGAGGCAGGTCGTCCACATCAAAATCCTCCTCAATCTCAAATTGAACTTCATAAGGCAGGGGAAGAGTCTTCGTAAGGCGAATAAGGCGTGCAAGGTTAATGGGATGACCGGTTTTATCAATACCGCATCGGGGGACGAGAAACGGAGCCACTTCATTAAGTTTTTCCATTACTGATAACGCAAAAGGTATCTCGTAGGTATCCTGCGGCAGTCCAGGAGCCTGAAGCATGGATAGGCCAAGTAATTTTTGCATTTGTCTCGCCGGTTCCAAAGCATTTCGCTCGTGCCGTCCCCGCGGGGAGTTAACAAAGTCATCGGCGTTTATGGTTTTACAGGAATCTTCGGGCGTGTCTCGAACACGTACTTTTGTATCAACCGAGCGCCGATTGAGGTCTTGCATGAACTCTAAGTATTCCGAGCGTGCCGGGGCGCGGTCTTCCTCCAGCGTTAAAGAACCGTCGCGCATGACTGTTCCAAATCGCGTCCCGGGAAACATTGTTTTAAGTGCATGTAATTGCATGGCGGTGATTTGGCGCGGGAGATTCGTGGAGGAAAGCTTAATTTTCATGCGATGGTCGCTTCCCCGTTCTAAAGCAACAGCAACGTCTTGTTGCTGCTGCGAAGTAAGAATATCCCTTAAAGCACTTTGGACCTGAGCGCGGATAACCGTCTCGCTATCATCTAAAGATACAGCATTTGCTTGGGTACCGGGTCGAGACGGCATTAAAAATTCTTTTAGCGTTAAACCGGCATCTGGAGGAAGTTCAAGGGGTTGGCTCATAGGAGGAGGATACTCACATAATAAAATATGTTCGTCAAGTTCACCGTCAGGCCAGGACCACAAGTTGAATACCCAAAAAGAAAAGACTATAGTGCCGACAATGCCTTCAAGAAATAGTTTCCGCTATCTTCTTTGGAGCCTTGTAACATTCTCGGCGCTCTTCTCGTTGGCATCCATTCTTCAGGCGCAAAATACTCCCGTGAATACGGAATCGCTTTTTCGCATTAGCGACGAAAAAACGGACATTGCCGATTTAGGCGGAGGGCATTTGCTTTACCGCATGTATCAGCAGCCGCGTCCGGTCTATACCGAAAATGGAGAATTAAAACTCCGTGAGCCTGGGTGGAGTTTTTGGGATTCTCAAAAAGAAATGAAGCTGCAAAAAGATCCTCGTGGGTATGCTTATTCTTTGCCGTTTAAAAATGGAACTGCCGTGCAGATTTCTGCCGGTTCGTATGAAAAATCAAATACGAAATTTGCTCCGCTAGAAGCCAAAACATTTAGTAAGCGTGCGGAAAATTCCGCGACCGTAAGCGAATATACCAGTCTTTATCCTGATGTATCCGTGCGTTTTAAGGACAGCACATGGCTGAGAGAAAAAGAAATTATTATCGAAAAAAAACCGGACAATATCTCCCAAAGTGATCCATTTATATTTTGGGAGACGATGCAAATTCCGGCGGGTGCAGAAATACTGGATGCCGGAGGGAAAATTTTAGCAGTTGGAAGCAAACCCATAGAAAATAACGGCGGTTTTTCGGTGCGTCTGTCTGCAGAAGGCACGCGTTTTGTGGTGAGCCCAAGCCTGGTGTATGACGCCAGCGGAAGCGGAAGTTCCCACATTGATCTCACTGCCAAAGATGTTCCAGAGATACTTATATTTGACGCCTCAAAACGAACTCTCTCCGTTGGGCTTAAATTGGATGCAGCGTATTTGCTTGACCCACAGCGCGTATTCCCTGTGACCATTGATCCTCTTTATTATGCCTGCCAAGAGGGGAGGAGCGGAGGAGATGTTTTAAGTTGCAGTGCCACTGACCTTTATGTGCGCACGGGAGACGCCGATGGTGCCAGGCGTGATAACGACGATCTTTTTATTGGTTACTATAGAAATGCACAAGGAACCAACTATACAAGACGCCCTATTTTGAAATTTGATTATTCTTTGCCGGCAAACGCGACTATTAATAGCGCCAGGCTCAAATTAAAATACAATAATAATGGATTTGGAACTTACTCAAGAGACTTGAATATTGATACCTATGCCAAAAAAATCAGAACAAATTGGGATCCAAACACCGTCACGTATTCCACGGTACAAGGCACGCTTCTCACAATGGGGAGCGCTGTCCCGATCAAATATAATCCTAATAATTGGTTTGAATGGGACATAACTACTGCGGCGAGGGATTGGCAAAGAGTTCCAAGTGAAAACTATGGAGTTCTTATTGAACCACAACAAGCACCGCCGAATCCCGATCGGCTTCACATATTTTATTCGCAAAATGGAGGTGGCAATGATGGTCCTTATGTAGAATTAGACATTACGATTGGCATGCCCGACCTTATTTCTGAAGGGAGCGCGGCAACCATTAATGCAACAACGCTTACCCAGGGCCAAACGGTTACTATCAGCCACAACATCAAAAACGCCGGTAGTGCTCCTACAGTGGCGGGAGGCGTCGTGAGATATTATCTTGAACCGGCAAGTAGCGCGTTCTCATGGACGGATACTTATAAGGTGGGTGGTGAGAACTCATTTGGAACACTGGGGATTAATGGGTCCGTTACAAAAAATTTTTCATACGCCATCCCCTCAGCCACAGCTCCAGGTAGCTACAAGCTTTATTTTTGGATAGATCCTACCTTTGCGGTTCCAGAAAGTAATGAGGGTAATAATGCGCTTGCCTGGGATATCACCGTAACATCGGCCCAGCCCGATCTTACCAAACAAAATGACTCCATCAACACGACATCACTCCGGCCGGGAGATCGTCTTGATATGAGGCTTGAGGTAAAAAATGAAGGAAGTGCCGGAACTTCTTTGGGGAGCCAGGTTTATTATTATTTTGAGCCGAAGGTCTCGCCAGCTTCTTTCTCCGCCAACGCCAAAAAGGGTCAGACGGATTTTGGAGTGCTTCCTGTCCAAAATTACACCGTCCAAGCTTTCGGATATACACTCCCAGCCTCCACTCCACCCGGTTCGTATCAACTTTATTATTGGATAGACGGGCCGCAGAGAATTTCGGAGAGTGATGAGAACGACAATATTTGGGGCTGGTGGGACATCACTGTCCAAGGCCTGGCGGATCTTGAGGTGAGCAATTTTTCTATTTCGGATACCAGAAATCGCTTTAGCGGAGATAGCATAGCCGTTCCCGTGAGGATCAATAATCTGGGAGCGCAGGATACTGCCAATGTGCGGTACCAGCTTTTCATGCGGAATTTTGATACCGGTAATCGTTACGAGCTTTTGAATGTGAGTCCGTCATCAATATCTCTTCCCAAAAATAGTGGCCAAAACTATGTATTCACCGGGACTATTCCCAATGAAATTCCGTATTCCGGCAACTATCGCGTAGAAGTATTTATGGATTCGCCGAATAATGTTCAAGAGTCCAATGAAAGTAATAATTTGTTGGCAAGCACCAATACGGTTTTTATTGAACGTTACTATTATGGCGGAGGAGGTGGTGGTGGCGGTGGTGGTGGACCACCTCCTGCGGCAGCTACGCTTCCCGACTATGATAGTGATGGCTACGCGGATATTGAGGAAAAGTTTTCTGGAACCAATGTTGCCGGAACCCAAAAAGCGCCCCTCTATGACACGCGTTATCTCACCTATTCCAGCACCGTGCATGACATCATGCTGGGGAATCATTCGGGCGACCCAGTGAATAACCGCACCGGCGTTTTTGATTTTTCTCAAACTGATTTTTCACTTGGCGGAAGAGGCATCCCCATAGATTTTGTGAGGACTTACAACAGTAAAATAACCGACAAGGTGAACCGTCTTGGCAACGGATGGAATTTTTCTTTTAACGCTTACTACTATCAAAATCCTGACACCAAGAATGTGGAAATTTATCGCGGAGGGAATTTGGTTACTATTTTTACCACGGCGGATGGCGGCCAAACCTTTACTCCGCCAAAGGGCGAGTTTGATGAGCTTAAATTTGAGAACAGTAAGTTTGTCTACAAGACGCAGAATGGCGTCCGGTATATTTTTTCCAAAGAAATTACCGATAATCTTGGCATTCTGGAGCAGATTATTGATACCCAAGGGAATGTGACGCAACTGACGTATACGACGACGAGAGATATTCCTCTGCTCACCGGCATCACCGACGCTTCAGGCAGGAGCATCACGCTTACCTACGGCACCGATGATCTGCGCTGGGACAAAATCATCCAGCTTCGCGATAATATAAACGCGGATGGGCCAAGAACCGTGACGTACACCTACGACGCTAATAAAAATCTCACGGTGGTTCGCCAAAATAATTCATACGCCGGTGCCACACAAAACATTGATAAGTCATACACTTACGACGGCCAAAATCGTCTTATAACGTATACCGATCCGCGCGGTACCATTCTCTATAATACCTATGACGACACCGGTCGCGTGACCTTCCAGTATGAATTTAATCCTCGGGTGGATCAGCCGGGTACCAAACGGCTTATTTATAGTTTTGAATATTTGGACGGAGCGTATGCCTCGGCGCCGGGAAGTACCAACTGCACCGTTACCAAAACTTTCCGCGATGCCGTGAATTTTTACAGCGAAAGAGCTTGTTTTGATGCCAACAGTCTTAAAATTTACGAAGAAAATGAACTTCTGCAAGGGACAAAATTTGAGTATACAAGCGCGGGACTCGTGAGCAAAATAACGAATGCCAACGGACATGAGATGCAGTTTCAATATGATGCCCTCCGCCGCAAGACGCTGGAGATTTTACCGAATACTGCAGACTGGCATACCGAAACCAGCTACACTTACGAAGATGCCTTCAACCGGGTGACTCAAAAACAAGTGACGGTAACTTCCAGAACCGACGCCGCCATTCCAGCTACGGTGCGAACATTTATTTTTACCATTGATCCTGCTAACGGCAATCTCACCAAAATTCATGACCCCGCCGGCGCAGAGGAGTCATTCACTTATGACACCTACGGTAACGTCAAAACGCACACGGATAAAAATGGCGCCGTAACCACCTATGGTTATGATGACAGGAATAATTATCGCAAGAGCGAAACCATCACCATCACTTTGCCGGATGGGCAAAACCAAGTTGTTCTTAAGTCATACAATTATGATGTGTATGGAAACATGACTCAGTACACATCCCCGCGCAATAAAATATTCCTTTCGGATTATGATCTTCGCGGCAATCTTCGCCGAACCGTCAATCCTTATGGAAAAACCAAGGAGTACACCTACGATAGCGAGGATCATGTGCTCACGTCTAAAGACGAGCGCGGCCTCACTACCAATTTTGTTTATGATACGAACATTCCCGCAAGCCCGCTTTCCATAACTCGCGTGTCACAGTCGGGCAATATCACAGAGCAAAAAACGTATGATTTTGCCGGGAATCAAACCAAAATAATTGACGCACGCGGCAAGGAAAAAAGCTTTGAGTATGACGATGCCAATCGTCTTACCAACACCACGGAGCCATACAACACGGTCACAACGACATACGATCCTGCCGGAAACAAAATTTTGACGACGAACCTTTTAGGACAAAAGTCGCGGCTCTTATATGACGAACGCAACCAGCCTACGGAAGAGCGCCACTACACCAATGCCACTGAGTATGTTGCTACAAAAAATGTGTATGACGGCTTTGGGCAAATTATAAAAACCATTGATGCCAACAACCGCGAAACTCTTTTTGAATATGATGTGATGGGTCGCCTCGCCAAACAGACGGATCCGCTCGGCGGCATAACGACGTATGCCTATGATGCCGCCGGAAACAAAACGGGTATGCGCTCGGCGCGAGCTCAGGCTGATGCATCTTTGCGCAATACATCCGGCCAAAGCACCAGCTTTTTCTATGATGAGCTGAATCGTCTTACTAAAACGGTAAACGCACAAAATAAAGTTACACTTTCTTTCTATGATACGGAAAATCATTTGGTAAGAATCATTGAGCGTGAAAATGAAGATGCCAGTGCGGCAACTCATGTCACTGAATTTGAATATGACTTCCTTGGGCGGCAAACCAAAGTTACCGATGCCTACGGAAAATTTGAGACGAGCACCTACGACGAAGTCGGAAATCTCAAGAGCAAAACGGATAGAATTGGGAGAACCTCAACCTATGAGTACGACGATTTTAATCGCCTTACGCGCGAAACGGATCCGGATAATAACGCCACGCGCTATGGATATGATCCTGCCGGAAATAAAGTTTCTACCATGACGGCGGCCCTCAAAACGACGCATTTTGAGTACGATAACGCCAACCGTTTAACAAAAGTTACCGATCCTCTCGCCAAAATACACTCCTACACCTACGACGCGGCCAATAATAAAAAGAGTGAAACCGACAAGCTTGGACGGGTAACGGCGTATTCGTATAATCTCCTCAATCGTTTAGTAAACACCACGAATCCGGCTAACAGCGTGACGAGTTATACCTACGATAACAGCGGGAATCGGCTCACCGAGTCGCTGGCCGGCAAGGCTTCGTTGTTTGAGTACGATGCGTTGAATCGCTTAAAGAAAATAACGCACCCAGGAGGTCAAACCGAGCAGTTTGGTTATGATGCCGACAGCAATGCCACAAGCAAGACTGACGGTGCCAACCAAACGATTAACTTTACCTTTGACGCGCTTAACCGGATGACTTCTAAAAATCTTCCGGATACCACTTCGGTGGCTTATGAATACGATCAGTGGGACAATCTCACGCATCTTAGCGACTCCAGCGGGACGACAAGTTACACCTATGATTTTTTGAATCGCCAAACGCGGGAAGAAAAAACACTCCAGGGGCTTGCCTGGAAAACATTTGTCGTCGAGCGTTCCTATTATGATGATGGACAGTTGCAGAACCTTACCGACGGCGCTGGCAAAGTTTTCAATTATGCCTACGATACTCGCGGCCTCCTTGCGACCGTAAAAAATGGAACGCAAACGCTAGCTACCTATGGATATACCGCGGTAGGAAAGCCTCAAACGCTCACTTATGGAAACGGCGTAAAGACGGACTACGCTTATGACGAACTCAACCGTTTGCAGTCGCTTCAAGTAAAAAATGCCGCCGCCGCATCACTCTTCAAGCAGGAATATTCCTACGATGCCGAAAATAACCGCGCGACACTTTTGGAAAATGATACCCGCACGACCCGTTATACCTACGACGAACTCGGCCAGCTCACAGAAGTAAATTATGCCCAGCAGGGCACCGTTTCTTACCGCTATGATACTTGGGGAAATCGCACCAATATGACGAGCCCGCTGGAGAGGATTGCTTATTCTTATGATCCAAATTCGGACCAGCTGGCGAGCTACACCACCAATGGCCGTCTTACCGTTGTGGTGGAAAATAACGCTAACGGTAGCCTAAAAAAAGAAACAACAAGCCGGTCCGGCAAAAATCTTTTGGAAGTTAATTATCAATGGGACAGCCAGAATCGTTTAAGTGACATTCAGTATAAACGTAATCTGCCGGCTTCTTCTCCGCTTCCTGCGTTGCCGGATAATCATCTTGCTTTTGCCTACGATGATTTTGGAAACCGCGTCAAAAAAGATGTTAACGGAACGGCCACCTACTACATCAATGACGGACTCACCGTGCTTAACGAACTGAATCAAAACGGCGAAGCGCAAAAGAGCATTGTAAAAGGTCTTGAGCAGATTGCCGAAATAGATGTAAGCGGAAATGTTACTTATATCCACACGGACGCCGTCGGTTCCACGGTTTTGTTGACCAATTCCACCGGCGATGTCATTCAAAAATATGAATATGATGCGTTTGGCACGATGATGGGAGCATCGGGTAATTCCAATAACAAGTATCTTTTTACCGGCCAAGAATACGATCCTGAGTCGGAACTTCTCTACTACAACGCGCGCTACTACAACTCCAAACTCGGCCGATTTATTTCACGCGATGTTTTTGGCGGACGGCTTGGCGATACGCTCAGCATCAACCGCTATATTTATGTGAAAAATAATCCTTTAAAATTTGTAGATCCGACAGGGAACGATGAAGAGCTGATAGTCAGTACCATCCTTGTCGCGGGGATTGGAGATTGGGCGAGTGAACAATGGCAGTGGACAAAGAAAACGGTCAGTGATACCGCAAATTCCGCCTGGAATACCACCGTGAATACTGCTAATGACGTTGCAAACAAAGCTGGTGAAATTTGGGATAACAGTAAGGATTATCTTGGAAAATCTTTTGATCAAGTAGTATATGGCAATTATGGGAATGGTGAAGTAACGGAATTAGGCACGGGGGTACAAGTGGGCGCCGGTTTAATTGGGGTTGATCTCCCACTCGATATTCGTGATCTTTCCCATGATGTAACAAATTGGCAGTGGACATGGGATCATGCTGGGAAAACGGGTCTGGACGGAATCGGGTTGATCCCGGTCATTGGCGTTCTCAAGAATGTCGATGAAGTAGGGGCCCTTATTAAAGGGACACAGAAAGGGTTGAATGCGGCAGATAATGTACCATCAAAAGCTTTTGATACCCTTGAGTACATTAAAAAACATGGTGCCCCGCCTCCTAATTACAAAGGCGGGAAAAGTTTTTTGAATGACGGAAGAGATGGGGGTACGCTCTTGCCTAAGACAGATGCCCAGGGGAAGGAAATCCTTTATAAAGAATATGACGTTGACCCAAAACCTTCCGGCACCGGCCAAAGAGGTGGAGAAAGGATGGTTATAGGCTCAGACGGGAGTGCCTATTACACCAGCGATCACTATCAAAGTTTTTCTCCAATTAAATGATGTTTTTTCTATGATTAATAATTTCAATCGAAAATGGCCCCGAAACTTTATGGATGAAACAACACTCAAATGGAGTCGGAAAAGTGTTGATCCTCGCATATTGGGGTGGCAAATACAGCCAGATACCTCGTGGCTCCCGGGTTATAGCGAAGAAGTTATACAAGATATGGAAAGATTTTTGTCTTGGCCATTACCTTTTGATGTTAAAACATTATTGAGAGATACTTCTGGCTTAGATAAACCGCAAGTTCATCTTGGAACCCACATAAAAGAGGATCAAAAGTATAAGAATCAATGGATGCTTACTCTTGAAAATATACAAAATATTAGAGATTGGTTCCTAGCTTACAATAATAAAGAGATTTATGCCGCAATACGGGAAGATGAGATCGTGTTACCTTTTGACCACCATGAATATCTTTTTCTCCCCGTCTATGCTCATCGTTGTGTTGCCTGCAGAAAATCGGATTTGGATTCAAGCGCTGTGCTCTCTATTTCTGGAAGCGATGTCGTTCAGTATGGGGAAAATTTGCAAACATACTTGGAAAATGAATTTTTAATGAAGTAAAATATGAAAATATTTTCTCAAAATAATAATATGGAAATACACGACATAACAAATAGGATAGTCCACCTTCCGCGGGATTTTTATAAACTTGGCAATGTCTCGATTGGTAGTTTGTTAAAACAAAGTGGTTATTTTGAAGTATCTCAAAAGATCGGAGAGGAGGACATTGGTAAAGCACTGGTTGCATATCCTAAGTGCATTGATGAATGGATGGTGTGGTCGGAAGATAAACGCAGTTCGGGTTGGTATTTTAAAAAAAATGAAAAGGGAAAATATAGAGTTGGGTATTTCCCTCTCCAGCAAGACAAAGAAAACAATTTTGAATACTCCGATGCAAGACTTGCCTGCGCGGCTTTTATCAAAAGAGAGATTGAAGAGTATGCAAAATTAGCAAGATAATAACTAAATTATGCATAGAACAACAAGATCCATCATTATTGCTTCAGTAGGTATAGCCCTGCTTATAATAAGTTTGGCTGGTTACTTCATGTACAAAATCTCATCAAGTGATTTTAATCCGCGTCCGTTTAAGCAAGCGGATTGGCTTCAAGCGAGTGCACACGAACGCGGCGAAATGGCACATGATTTATTGAAAAATAAATTGCTTCTGGGCCTTGGGAAAGAACAGGTTTTAACTTTACTCGGCAAGCCTGATAAGCAAACGCCAAATACCTGGAAATATTATCTTAAGTGGATGCGGACAGATAAGGGGTTGATGTTTCCCAATGAAAATTGGCTTTTAATTAAATTGAGTAAGCAAAACAAAGTAACGGATGCTCTTATTGTTTCCTACGATTAACTTATTCGTAAATTTCTCTAATTGTCCCGTATGAAAAAAACTTTTACCATCCTTCTCCTCATGTTGGTGTTCCCACTCGGGACGCTGGCCGAGGGTGTATCGTCATCTCCGGCGACCACGCCGCCGCCTGGCATCCAGCCAGCTTCTCTTCCTCAAACGACAGCCTCAGGGGAAAAAGCAATGTCAATTCCGTCTTTGCCAGAGACAACATCACCACCAAACATTCCTTCCGCAGTTCTTGATATTCAAAAAAAGATAAAAGTTACAAAAATCTTCAATAATACGAACGACAATAAATACGCTCTCAACGATAAAGGCCAGATTGTCGCAGGGTCTCTCATCTGGGAAAATGAAAAGATCACCACCATTCCCAGCCTTGTGAAAGATCTCGATGTCACATCTCAGGACATCAACGAGAATGGCCAGGTGGTGGGGGAGGCATTAGTTACTTCAGATAAGGATAGTTTCGGTTTGATGCATGCATTTTTCTATGAAAACGGTGTCACCAAAGATATCGGAAAACTGCTCGGTTCCCATTTGGGAAGTTCTGCCAAGGCCATCAATAATAGCGGCCAGGTAGTGGGGTATTATTATCCGCCTAAAGGGGGGCGAAGTTTTTTGTGGGATAAAAAAGGCGGAATGAAGGATTTAGGAATACTGCAAAAGAAATATAATTATGTTGAGGCTCGTGACATCAATGACAATGGGCAGATAGTCGGTGGAACCGGTAATGAAGATGAAACGCGCGGGTTTATTTGGGAGAGTGGCGTCATGAAAGATCTGGGAACGCTTGGTGGATCATGGGTTAATGTTCTTGCCATCAATAATAAGGGCCAAGTGGTGGGATACGCTGAGACTTTGCGAAAAACTAAAGACGGGGTCAATATCGTAGCTCCTTTTATTTGGGAAAATGACGTGATGAAAGAAATACAAACGCCTGCAGGAGGCATCGCACTGGATATCAATGATCGCGGACAGGTTTTGGGCGAGATGGGGGTTATCCCTTTCGTGTGGCAAAAGGGCGGCATCATGTACCTTCGTGACACGGTTTCATTGGAGGATAAGGAAGCCGTAAACATGAACGTTTCTTCAATCAACAATGTTGGTCAAATCGCTGGCTCTGATTTTTTGCTGACACTGCCGTCCAATACTCCTCCGAAATTTGAATTTTTGTCCCAGAAAAAGGGGAGTTCAATAATACGATGGAGGGACAGCGACAGCGACAATAATGCCAATATTTCGCTGTACTACTTCCGTGCCGATAGAACGTCGGAAACCGATGAGCAACTTATTGTCTCTGGAATACAGGAAGATAAAGACGGGAAGAAAGATTCTTATCTTTGGGATACCTCTGATTTGGAGCCGGGAACATATTTTATGTATGCACAAATAGACGATGGGGTGAACCCAACGGTAAGGGCATATAGCCAGCCGATACACTTTTAATTATTCGTTTTCTCTCCTATGTTTCCTCTTTCACACACTTTCTTACTAAGGCCTCGCTCGGTATTCATTGCGATGCTTGCTATGCTCGGTATTCTGCTACTCCCGACGCTTGTACTCGGCCGTGAAGGGGTTTTAAAACCCGCTCTTGGCGACATTTCGATTGCCTCGCCTGGGCCCAAACGAGTGGAAGTTATGCCCGATGGGGGATGGGCGGCTTTTTCATATCATGGCCGACTGTTGCCTTCATTCCCTCAGTTTATTGTGGGTGAAGATATTATATCTTCACCGGTTTTGGCTGACATGGCAGACGATGCGCTGAGCGAAGTAACATTTATTACACGCGATGCACAGGACAAGTATCGTCTGTACGTCGCACGTGGCGACGGAAGCATTATTGCTTCCGCATTGCTCTCCGGGGAGCCCATTTATGATCCAGTAGTTTCTCTCAAGGGAGCCAACGGCAAGAGGAGCGTGCTTGTGGGCATCACGTCAAATGTTTTAGATGTGCGCGTAGAAAATGGAGCTCTTACGCTACAGGGCGTCTTGCCCGCTGAGATATTACTTTCTATCTCCAACAAAAAGGTGGGAGTTGCGGTTGATCAAAAATATCAAAATATGATGATGAACTCGCCGTCGGAGAACAGTCTGAGCTTGTTTCATTTTGAGAATAATGGCTGGGATTTTGTGAGAGGATTTGATTTACCTTCACCGGTCGCATACCCCGTGGTCTTTGATGATGCGAATAACGCCTATGGAGTTTTGAAGTCGGGAAAATTATTTTCAGTGGATCTTGCGAGTAGCGAAATCAGTGTTTTCGCAACGAATTTGAGCTCTTTGCCCCTGGATACGCCGCTTCTATTTGATGCCGATAGCGACAATGCAGGAAAAGAACTCGTCGTGTCTCTGGCTGATGGATCGCGTTCTGTGTTGAGTCTTACCGGCACACAACTCTCCAGTTCTTTTGCCAAGCAGAGCTTCCTCTCGCTCTCCACCGATGCGCTTGATAATACTCAGGGTGCGCTCTTCACTTACCAAACCGTGGGTTCCAGCGAACTTCTCCAGCCAGGGAATCGCTTGATTGTAAGCCCTTTAAGCGATTCAAAATTTTATTTTTCTTCAATCGGCGTTGAGATACAACTTTCTCAAGGAGAAACCGAAATCGCCGACGGAAGCGACATTAATCTGGGCAACTTGTTTGCCGGGACCACCACTGATGTTATTTTTTCCATTCAAAATACCGGCTCAAGAGACCTCATCCTTACGGGCACTTCATCCATTACTATTGCGGGTAATGACGCTGACCGGTTTGGCGTCGTCCAGCAGCCTGCCTCGCTCATTCCAGCCAACTCTTCGGTGGACTTTTCTCTCCGCATAACTCCAAATGTCTTGGGGCCGATCTCTGGCAGTCTTGTTATCGCCAATACCGATGCCGATGAGAGTCCTTATAATATAATACTTGGTGTTGTTGGAGCCAATGACGGATCATTCCCTATTGTTTATGAAGACGCGCAAGACGGCGACATCGCCGGATGGTTTGCGGAAAAAGG
>JBBTWV010000053.1:0-5314 GCA_038062615.1 Patescibacteria group bacterium
TTCGCTGAGCTCGCAATGACATCTGAATTCTTTAAAAATTGGGGGGGGGTAGAAATGGCTTCCATAAGCCGTTTTTTGAGGTTCATTCGTCTGTTCATAATTGCATGGATGATACAGTATTACTCCGCTAAAAGCGGCGCCGGAATAGGCGTCTGTGATTGAGTAAAAAAGGTTTCCTCCAAAGTGATGGGATCGAATGATTCATTGAGTCCCAAAGCCAGAGGATTCGGCTGAGCGGTTAACATCACGGTGACGCGAGGCTGAATGAGCGCCGTCGGTTCCGCAAAAGCATAATTGGGATTTTCGGCAGGCGTCACAATAAAATTAAGACTGGTAATATTGATTTGCAGAGGACTTATCGGCACAAAATCCATGGCAAATCCGCGTGCAGAGGTGTCGCAAGTTTCCAGGGCAGGATTGGGCTCTTTGGTGAGGTCATCCAAGCGCGGAAGATCCGCCGGTTGCGGGGCTCCACTCCCGCCAAAACAAGAGGCATCGGTGGCCACCAAATCCAGCGCCGTGCTCGTCCCCACCACATCAAAATCACTTCCGCCGCGGCACTGGAACTCCGGCGCACACACAAAATGGTCGGGAATATTGTCACTATTATCATCCACGCCATCCAGTTTGAGCAGAGAAAGCGCGTACACCGGAACAGGAGCCGTGCTCGTCCCAGCAATAAGTTCTCTAGCTAAAATAGTTTTTTTGCGAGCATCAGCCGAAATGAGATACAGCTCGCCAATGGTATTTTTTTTGGCCGCACTTGGCGCATCACCCTGGCAATAAGGCCCCACATTGGCCGGATTACCAACAGCCGGCGCATCGTAAGAAACATTGGCGCAAAAAGCATCCTCATCCCCTTCTGCCGCGCCGTCATATTTACCAGTGAAAGGATTCATGCCCGTGTTGACGTCTATGCTCCGCCGCAGTTGCGTGCAGTTGCGATCATTCCGCGTGCCATTGTTGCAATCAAAACCCAATTTTTCTTCCGACCCCGGATGGAAAAAACTGGAAAAATAACGGCCGTAATTTTGGCCGTAATGCTTGAGCCCGGGATTGGGAACCGAACCGCCGGGGATGGAAGGGATCACCACATTTTGATTGTAATACTCATCGTAATCAATCATATTCGTGCGAATTTCTTGCGCGATTCTCTGCATGACAAACCGCGCATCTGCATAAATTTGATTTTGAATATTGGTGCGCCGCGACTGCCGAAACGACTGGATATACATACTGGAGACGAGCATGGCGACGACCGAAAAAATCGAAACCGCGATGAGGACTTCGGGAAGGGTAAATGCACGGAGGGATGAGAATTTTAGTTTCATATTCTATTTATATATAAGCTTCCAGCGAAAATTGTTTTTTGCCGTAGGGAGCGTTTGCCGGTTGAAGGGCGAGGATCATGCATCCGAGCCCTGATTCCGAGCGACCGAAGGCAAAAAACAATTTTCGCCTATAAGCCGCCGGCAACCTGCGTGAGCTGGACAATCGGCATCATGATGGCACCCACAATGGCGCCAACAATTCCACCCACTGCCACCAAAATCACTGGCTCGATAACTTTAGAAAGTCCGGCTACCGTCGTGTCCACCTCATCTTCATAATATTCTGCAATTTTTCCGGCAATGTTATCCAACTGAGCCGTCTGCTCTCCCACCGAAATCATCTGCACCATCATTGTGGGAAATTCCGGCGAGTCGCGCAAACTTTCGCCCAGCGGAATACCACGCGCAATATCTTCCGAAGCCAGCTCCACGCGTTTCCTATATACCTCGTTTCCAAGTCCTTTCGCATTAATAAGGAGGCCTTGAATAATAGGGATTCCGCTTCCCAATAAATTCCCAAGCGACCGGCTAAAACGAGCAAGAATTGATTTTTTTACGAGTGGACCAAAAATAGGAATATTTATGAGCATCCAGTCGGTTGCGTACCTTCCCTGCTTGGTGCTTCTTGCAAAACTAAAACCCGCGATAAGCACCACCACCGTTCCAAGCAAATACATCCACTGCTGACGGATAATTTGGCTGATGGCCATAACGCCGCGCGTAAGCGCCGGAAGTTTGTTGCCGCTCTGCGAAAAAATCTCAGAAATTTTCGGCACCACAAAAATCATCATGGCAATCACCACAAGAATCATGACGATGACAATGAACGCCGGATACATCATGGCGCCTTTTACTTTGCGGATAATCGCGGCGGATTTTTCCACTTCAACGGCCAGCTGTTTTAAAATTTGATTGAGCTGCCCGGAGGCCTCACCCGAGCGGACCATACCAATATGCGCTTCCGAAAAAATATTCGGGTAAAACGCCATACTGGCCGAAAGCGTCCCCCCTTTTTCAATGGCACGCGCAATCTCTATCACAGCATTTTTGAGTTTGCGATTAAACGTCTGCTCCGCAATGGTGTCCAAAGATTTAATGAGCGGAATACCGGCATTGATCATAATCGCCATGAGCCGAAAAAACGCCGCTTTATCTTTTGGCGTTGGCTTGCCAATGGACTGCACAAACTCATCAACGCGAACAAACCAGCTTTTTGCTTTTCCTTCTTTTGCTTTTTTGGTGACATCCCTTAAGAGCGCAGCAGGCACAGAACCTTCTTCAATGGAAAGTACCACTTGTTCTTCTTGCGCCGGTTGCGCCACCGAAAGTTCGAATTTCTTTTCTCCCAAAGCGCTGTCGAGGAGAAAATCTTGGGCTTTTTTTGGCATAAAAAATTATGATTGGACCGATGTGGCAGCTGGCACGAGAACTGGCGCAGGAGCGACAGTTGGAGGAGGAACCGAAATCGGCGCTGGCGTACTCTCCACTTCCGATTCCCTGGCCACGCTATACACTTCATCCAGCGAGGTAATTCCTTTTAACGCCTTCAAAATTCCAGCCTGCTCCAAACTCACCATGCCGCTTTCTTGCGCGGCTTTTTCTATTTCTTGCGCCAAAGGTTTTTCCAAAATAAGACGACGCAGACGATTATTCATCCACATCACTTCATAAATACCAATACGGCCAAAGTATCCACTTCCAGCACACTGGTCACATCCTTTGCCAATATAAAATTTCAACTCTTGCAATAATTTTGGATCCACCGCCGCCGCTTCATCAGCATGTAAAAATTTAAGAGCCCGTTTTACGCGTTCCAAAATTTCCGGCTGCACCGCATCTTCTTGCCGACAGTTCGTACAAATTTTCCGCACCAAACGCTGAGCAATAATGAGGTTGATGGTTGAGGTCATCAAAAATTCCGGCACGCCCATATTATTGATTCTGGTGAGCGTTTCCACGGCACTGTTGGTATGAATCGTAGAAAAAACGAGATGACCCGTGAGTGAAGATTCAATGGCAATATCAATGGTTTCGCGGTCACGAATTTCACCGACCATGATGATGTCGGGATCCTGACGCAACGCCGTACGGAGCCCATTCGCAAAAGTATAACTGATATCCGGATGCACCTGGCTTTGGTTTAAGCCTTCCATTTGAATTTCCACCGGATCCTCAATCGTCAAAATATTCACCTCCGGCGTGTTAAGCAAACTCATACAAGAATAAAGTGTCGTCGTCTTACCCGAACCCGTCGGACCCGAAGTAAGAATAATTCCATTGGGTGCTTCCAAACCTTTTTTCAAATACTTCATGCTGTTGCCTTCAATTCCTAATTCTTCCAGCGTTGGAATTTTGCGCGACTTATCCTGAATTCTCATCACGACTTTTTCGCCATTCACCGTGGGAAAAGTAGAAACACGCAAATCCATCTCGCGGTTATCGCGAGTAGTTACCGTGGTGCGGCCGTCTTGCGGAACGCGCTGCTCATCAATCTTCAAATTCGACATAATTTTGATGCGCGAAATCACCGCCGGGTGCATGTTTGGCGGGTACTCCATAATGCGCCGCAAAACTCCATCCACACGATAACGAATCCGCGTAGTGGCACGCTCTGGCTCAATGTGAATATCGGACGCACGCATATCCAACGCACTGGAAATCGTCGCCAACACAATCTGCGGCACATTGCCGGCCAAAATCGCATCTTGCAGTTGTTGGAGTTTGGGTGAGTCCATGTATCATTTTATTTTATGGTTTCGCTCGTGCCTACCGTGACACTTTTGGCGTCTGGTAATACGCGTTCATATCCAGCGTAAAGTTGAGATTTTGTTTAAGATCTTTGACGACTTCGCCGCCATCAGTAAAATTGAGCTGGATAGAATTAACTTCCATAAAGCGCGTACCGCTTTCCAGCGTTCCGGAATTTTTTACAAAATCCAAAAATTTGAAAAAGTTATCTCGCGTGCCATCAATATTCATAGAAACTGGCAAGGCAGAAATATCGGGGAAATTGGCCACCGGTTCGCCTTTTCCAAATCTCAAACTGGCCTGGAAAATAGGATTTCCCGCCGTGTCATGCTCGGAAAAATAATTATCCAGCAGACGGGTTAAATCCGTATAATTTTCATCCGGCGGCAAAATGGAACTTATTTTTTTGGCGAGTTCATCCGTTTTTTTAGCTCGCTGTTGGCCGAATGTTTTGTAATCTGCCGTCGCGATTTTTAACGCCTGGTCCAGCTGTTCCAAACGAATCGAATTATCTTTCATGGCCTGACTTTTGGCTCGCAGATCCTGAAACTGGAAAATACCGTAAGCCAGAGCTCCAGCAAAAATCAGCACGCTTAAAGCAGCATAAATATTGCTGGCGCGAAGATAGGAAGAAAATTGCAGTTTCATAAATAAAAATTATGGTGTTACGTTAGGGACATCATCGCGAAGATCAACTTCGCCGCTTTTTTGCAGCGTGAATTCCAAACTGAGTGACGAAGAAAAATCACCGTTCTCATCTTTGCTCTTGGCAAATGAACGAAAATCAATGTCCTTGAACATCGGCGATTTCTCGATGCTATCAACAAGATCGGCAATGGCGCTAAACGTTTTACTATCAGATTTTTTGGTGATACCGGTAATGCCGATACGTCCGGTTTTGGTGTCAAAATGGTAAGCATTAAACAAAAATCCACCCACCGTTTTAAACAAACCCTGGCCATAATAACCGTCGGCCTTCATGGTGGCGGAATGAATATCCTGAATAATTTGAGACCAGTCCAAACGATCCGCACGCAGCCGATTGACCGTAGAAAGTTCATCAGTGCCTTCTTTGCGGATTTTGGCTAAAAGATCGCTTAAATCCTTATTGGAAATTTTCCCAAAATCTTGAGCGGCGATGGAAGCGCGAAGCGAACGATTCTCAAAAAGACGCAGGACGCCGTCAATCATTCTAAGTTCTAGCGAACTGGTTTTTGAGTCCGCCGCAAGCGTGG
>JBBTWV010000053.1:5324-6386 GCA_038062615.1 Patescibacteria group bacterium
TGGCACGGTCGCTATTCAAACGCTGGCGCAGTAATGTTTCAAAAAGTTTATCACGTTCAGGCTGGCCCACCGGCTCGCGAGAATACGTATCAATGCCAATGGGCATCGCAAAAATCTTTTGGACGATGGAAAGTAAATTTTTGAGGGAAGTTTCTAATGTTTGCAGCTGTATTTTAGCCTGCGGCTCTTTTTGCCCCAGTAGCTTTTCAAACACATCGGACTGACTGTTCACCTCATCCAAAAGCAACCGCGCCATGCGGAAACGAGCCACATTCACCTCGGTCTGCTTGGCGCGCAACTCATTGTTGCTGCCATCAAAACGGTTGGCAAGATTTGGCCCGAGCTGGCTAGAAAACCAAGTAAATTTTGGGTTGAGCTGCGTGTAAAAAAATCCATAGGTTGCAAAAAACAAACCCACCGCACAGGCAAAAAGAATCTGGGTTATTTTTTGACGGTGTGCTTCATTATCCTGATACGCCTTCTGCGAAAAAACCGGCTTAGGGCCAAGCAGCGTTGCCAGTGAAGCCGTCTGGGCCTGAGGTGCCGGAGTCAGTGCCACGGCTGAAGGTGCTGAGGCTGGGCCGACCGTAGAAGTAGGAGCAGGCACAGCAGGAATGGCAGATGGGACAGTTGGTATACCGACTGGAGCCGGTGGCGTTTTTCCAAGTAATTTCTGAAGAAGCGTCAACTTCCCGGCATTTTCCTGGCCGGATCCGCTAGTAGCGCCAAGGTTATAGGCAGCCGCTGGTGCAGGTTGGCCACTTGGCGGATTCACCGGTGCGGGAGTTGAGACCGGTGCGGAAGCTGGTTTTGGATTTTGATTTTCCGGAGGCATATGGTTGCGCCTTTCAGGCGCATTTATTGGCTTAGGCCGCCCCTGCTTGGGGCAGCATCGAGCCTTAGCATGACCGCTCCTCGACGGGTCGGCCTTATGGTTTATTTTTAATCTGTTAATTATACCAAAAAATAGGAGGGAACGCAATGGTCCTCACCTGAGCAAGGTCATGCCGGCGATTAGCAAGTTAAAGGTGGGGAGATAAAAAGATTAAGGAATGAGGGGAA
>JBBTWV010000054.1:0-5727 GCA_038062615.1 Patescibacteria group bacterium
ACCAGAGCTGCCGCTAAAATCGCGGGAGCGAAAATGAAAAGTTCCCGAAGAGAAATGGAGATTGGAGAAAAAAACGGGTATGCATTTTGAGTCCTGAAAAATAAACGTGATAGAACTACAGACAATGCGGCAAGAGCTACGTTAAGCCAAACAAGCCAGGGAATAGTAAGTACCCCAAAGACACCCAAAAGAGTTTCTTCCAAAATAATGAGTGCGAAAAAGCACAAAAAATAGAGCGTAAAATTATAGGCGATATTTCCCTCACGGAAGAACGGCCGAAGCAGAAGAAAACAAGAAGCACCGAGAAGAAATGTAAGTAATAAAAGTATCATAAGGTTGCCCCGCGTAGGGGCATTAATTGCTTAGCCTCGCCTCGACGGCTCGGCCTAGAGGCACGGAATACACGGCGACTTCACCACTTTTGTAAACAAGCGGGAAATTTTCCGCAGAAACCCAGCGCGGCTCGTGAAGCATAAAGCCATTTAAATTATAGAGGAGAAGATACTTGGGAGATATCTTTGTAAGATTTTTTATCCACTGCTCTTTGGATGGATTTTGCAAAATATTGGCACCTAGAAATTGATGATACAAACAATCGCCGCAGTCATTAATATTGGCGTACACTGGGGTTCTATCAAGCTGCGCTCCGTAAAGAAAATATTTGAGAGGAAAGCCGCTATAGGCTATATGATCGCCGGGCAAGGTGTGATTTAAAGTCCACTGTTGAGACGCAAAAAGGTTCGTGAACTGAGGATACTTGCGTTGAAGCGCGGGAAAGCGCTCAGCATCTCTGGCAGGCAAAAAGAACGGTAAAAATATTACCAAAAAAGGCATCGCCAAAAATGTGATAGATATTTTTTGTTTTTTCCACAAAAAAATAAAAAGAGAGATAACTACAAGAATCAAACTCAAATAAGCGACGAACAGCACGGGATACTTGCTCACCCAAACAAAATCGAGTGTTTGCTCGGTAATATTGGGCTTCATTATGAGCGATATATTTATGAAAAACGCCGCAACGGCTAGAGGAAAAATGACAACGCGTGACCACTGAATTTTCTCGGCCGTCAAAATAATACTTAAAAAAGCAGTCGTTACAAAAAGAAAGCTATAACGGACATTGGCCACGAGGTCGCTGCTGCTATACGGCGCCATCCAATAAAGTGCAAAAAAGAAAAGTGATAACAAATAAAAGCCCCAGAGTGAGGTGAGTTCTTTACGATGCTTAGACCTCATCCACTCAATAAAAAAACAGCATCCAGCTAGAGGAAAAATGAGCACATGCCAACCGATGCGCTGAACATATGGAATCAAGAAATTTTTAAAATCTGTAAATGTATTTACCGACCCTAGCAACGACCAGCCAAAAATTTTCTCCGTCATACCCGCGATGCCTTGAAAAAGGGTGTACCCAAAAAGTTCAACATGCGCAGGATAAAGCGGGTTTCCAGCAATGATCCAGTTCCTGATATACCAAACGCCACCAGTAAGAATAAGAACCAAAATAGCTAAGGGAAGGTGCTTTAAAGAAACTTTTTGTTTGAAGAGCAGCCATATTGCAGCAGCAAAAAGTGGCACTGAAAAAGGCAGCGCCAGATACTTGGAACCAATGACCATTCCCAAGGCCGCGATGGCAAGAAATAAATACGGCAACCTACTTCGCTTTGAGAACAGCACTAAGAAATACGCACAGAGAACATACGCCATGATAAGGAAAAGATCGGATTGTGTGGTACCAACTTCTTTTATAAGCGCCGGAACAGAGATCACTGCCAACGGAAAAAAGAATGAGAGAAAGGGAGAGCCACCAAACTCTCGGCATAGAGCATACGCAGCAATAAAAAAAACAAAAGCATAAAAAAATGTGACAAAATTTGCCAACGCATCGGCGTGGAGCGGCAAAAGACTCCAAAGTACCACGAGCTCACTGGAGGCTGGGTAATAGCCAAGTGGGCCGGCATAGGGAGTAAAAGGGATCTGGCGAATGGCGCCGGTTTGCAGCCACTCCGCTGCAAACGGCATGTGATATGCGATGCTGTCATAAGCCCACGGCGGCTGAATTGCGGCATTAAAACCTTCTACCAAAAGAATAAAAACAAAAAAAGCCGAAAAGATAATGCCAATCCAAAATTTTGGGAAGGAAAGCCAATGTGGATGCAAAAATTTCTCAAAAGAAGAAGTAAACATTTCCTTAAGACGATGACGAAAAAAGAAGCAGGCGCCGCCGAGCATGAATACTTCTACAATAAATACCGGCCAAACACTGAGCCATTTCATAAGGCCCAGAAAAACTAGGATAGAAATAATGGAAGTAAGAAGCAGCGCTAAAAAAGGAATAAATGTATCCAAAAAATGCTTATTTTTCTCACCAAAAAACCTGCACGCTAAAATCCAAGAAAATAGGATTAGCGGAAGTTGCAAGAGAACAAACCAAAGAAAATGCATAGAGAGAGCTTAACGATAACGTCCACTCCACGTGTTGAGCTTAATATAGATCAAATCCCTGAGGGTTCTTAGGGCATCTCGAATGGGTCTTACACGACTTTCCGGAGAGTTGTACCAATCCACAGGAATTTCTTTAAAGGTGTAACCTAAGCCTTTCGCAATCGCCAACGCTTCAATATCGAAAGCAAATCGCCGCACTTTTTGTCTCGCAAAAATCTCCTTGGCAATTCGATGATGAAAACATTTAAAGCCGCACTGCGTGTCCTTAATATCTTCCAGCAAAACAAGCCGGATGAAAAAATTCCCAATCCGGCTAAGCATTATTCGATACCAAGGCTGGCTGATCTTAATGCTCCCCTGCTTGAGCCAACGCGAACCCAGCAAAATGGGAAACTGCTGAAGGTGCGGCAAAAACTTTTCAAGCTCCACAATGGGCGTGGAATTATCCGCATCCGTGAAAAGAATATAGCGTCCGCGCGCGGCTTCAATACCAGTGCGAATAGCCTGGCCTTTTCCTTTATTACAAGGCAGCTCAATGCAATGAAGATTATGTATTTGCGACATTTTTTTCTTCACTTCATCGCATGTGGCATCTTTGCTCCCATCACTCACCACAATAATTTCAGCAGAAATATTTTTTTCGCGGAGATAATCACTCACCATCAATAAAGTACTTTTGATTCGATGCTCTTCATTATAAGCGGGAATGACAATCGAAAATTCAAAATCAAAATGACTGGGAACTTCCACACTCCAATGGGTCATGCGAAATGCCCAATACTTATTTCCTAAAAAATTCCAACTCAATACGATGAGCGAAGTCATAAGTTTGGCCATGATGTACCAAATGACAAAAATCCGCACAAAAACGAACATGAAAAACGTATTGAGCGCCAAACCCACGAGTGAGACCAGCAAAAACTTGATGAACTGCTTGCGGATATTGCTGTCGCGATTGGCAAAAGTCCAAAGCTTATTCCATGTAAAATTATTGATTACGGCCGCGACAAAAGAAATGGTGGCCGCCATAAGTACATCAAAATGGCCGTACTCAACAAGCAGATACAACAAACCAACATCAATAATCGTTCCCGAAGCACCCACCACAGAGTACTTAAGAAAAGGCTTAAATTGATGGAGGAGATTAGAAATCACAAGAATTTACATCGCAGGACTCGCTTGTTTTTTGGTGGAGGTGATGGGAGTCGAACCCACGACCCCCTGCTTGCAAAGCAGGTGCTCTAGCCAACTGAGCTACACCCCCGTACCGCGACCAAAAACGTGGCCACCCGTATTATATCTGCTATCATTTAAATTGACATGCGAATTTTAGCGCAGAGATTAGTGGTCATAGGAATAGGAGGAGTTTTAGCGCTCTCCTTCCTTTTTCTCGATGCCGCAAAATACGATACCGCCGACCGATTATGGCTCGTTCTTATCATAGGAGCTACAACGCCGCTCATTCCCCTTTTTCTTGGCATACAAGGCCTCTTAAAAAACACCACGTTAAGTTTTATTGCCATTCTTTGGCTGGCATTTTTATGGATCTCGTTCTTTTTTTCCCAAACACAAAATTACGGATTTTCGGAAGTACTTATAATGAGCAGCGGTGCGGTACTCATGCTCTGTTCAACGAATCTAGGAGCTACGGAATGGAAGCTCATCAGAAAAATCATTCTGGGATCTGCCATTTTTGCCGCACTTTATGGATTTTGGTACTTCCCTACACACGGCGAGGCTCGCATGGCAGGACTCTTTTTAGATGCGGTGGATCCACGAAACTTTTTTCCCAATGCCTTCGCCCAGTTTTTATTGATGACTTGGCCGCTTGTTTTTTTCCCCGGTGATATTCAAAAAAAATGGCTCAAAGTAGCCCTGGCCAGCATACTTTTCACGGCTTTGTACCTTACTTACTCACGTGGCGCGTGGGCAGCATTTTTGTTGCAACTTGGCATCGCTATTTTTTATCACCGAAAAATTATTGCTCGCCGCTTGCTCGCCGCTTGCTCGCTTTGGTCCCTGAAGACCATGCTCGCTTTGGTCCCTGAAGACCATACCTCACACGCAAAAAAAACGGCCATTATGGTCCTCAGTATAAGTCTTATAACCATCATACTCAGCGCTTCTCTCATCAGCCTCCGAAGCCTCAATTTCTCAACCATTTCCGCCAAAGAAAAAATCACCTTCCAAAATGCGGAGTCAGCGACCTCGCTGGGTGAGCGAAAAGATTTTTGGATCGGCGCACTTCAACTCATGATCCAGCGTCCGCTCACCGGCTTTGGCCCCATGAGTTTTCGCTATGCGTATCCTCAAATTCAAAAAAACTTCTTAGCGATTTCGGATCATCCTCATAACTGGATTCTTAAAACGGCAGCTGAAAGTGGCCTGCCCGCGGCCATTTTGCTCACCCTCATGCTTCTCATAATTTTGGTCCGCGGGTATAAAGCGACGAAAGAAAATCCAAGCGGCTTCATCGTTTGTTTAGCTATTTTAGGAAGCCTGGCTCACAACATGGTGGATTTTAATTTGAATTTTATTCCCACTCTCCTCGTTTTCTTTTTACTTTGCGGGCATATCATAAGTTTGCATCACAAAAAAAACACAATCTCGATTCGCAGCAGTATCGTCATCATTATGGGTGGACTGATCCTCCTTCTCATAGGATGGACGTCCATTAAAGAACAGTTAACGACCTTTTCTTTACGCCGTAATCCAACACAGCCCGCTTTGTATGCAAAATCTTTCATGCCAAGAGATTTTTTTCTCAAAGAAGCGCAGAAATTGAGCAACATGGCCATGTATCAAGATAAACTCCTTAATATTCACCTCTCGAAAAATCCGCTGGATGCCCGCGCACACTCCCTCCAAGGCAATTACAAAAAAGCACTGGAACTGGATCCCATGAATCACTTTTCTTACTACCGTCTTACCATGTCAAAACTGGGAGTAGGCCTAAATGACAAGCAGTGGCATGTGCTTATGGACTTGCTGGCAAAATATGATCGTCTCCTTGAGCAGAATATTCATTATACGGCTTTTTCGGATAACCCCGAGGAAGCGGCAAAAATTTACGAACTCATGGATATGCCAGAGAAAGCGAAGCAAATACGCAAAACTGCAGCCGATATCCGCCAATCCTTTGCCGCGTCTCATGATTTTCAAAAACAATTGGCGCCGCGCACTCTTTGGGATTTTATACATTGACTCAGCAAACCTCACAGGGCGATAATGGTGATCTATGGAGGTTGGCCTCTACAAACGAGGATTTGATGATGACATCGT